>JAYVAQ010000599.1:0-6571 GCA_043750875.1 Rhodanobacteraceae bacterium | reverse complement strand
AGGGCCACTTGGCTCGCGGAGTTTCGACTTGCCACCGACGGCAAGAAAGCGCTTGCGCAGGCGCTGCAGCTATACGCTGAAGCCTGCAATTTGCAAATGTCGATCAGTGGAACCGATCCGCGCACGGCGAACGCAGTCGCGCGTCGAGATGCGCTCAAAAAGCTGATTTCTGATTATGAAAAAACAACGCACTAAAAAGGCGACTAATCCTAGTGCACCGAGTTCTGTACTCGCCGCTTGTGCGCCGACTATTCTTTAGGCGGCCAAAAAAATGCGCCCGCAAAAAACAGCATAAAGATAAAATCGTTCAGCCCATAAATACTAAAAAACACACCTGCAAATACGTCCTTGGCATAGAGCGAAACCACGCTGTTATCCAAATGCCATGCAATCCAAACCACGACATAGACTAACTTCTCGATCGCAAAAGCAGCGAAAATCCATCTGCAATTTGTGCTGATGCTAGTAAGTGATAAGTCTCGCCGATCGGGCGACACGACAGTCGCGCCGCGCACAAGTGGCACAACGGACAAGTACGCCAAGCCCCACACCACAATCATCAGCAGCCCGAAGTTAGACATAACAACCGGGTCAGCGTTGTTGATCGCCGTATTCGTGAACGCGCGTGTAAAGATCAATACGCCGCTGATATTCATCAGCGCCGCCGCGATAAGCCCATAGGCAAGAAATTTTCCGTTCATTTGTACCCCGCCCAGTGGTTGACGAAGCAATTCTAGCGGACGGGCATTTCGATGCGCTGGTTCTTTTGATGCTGGCGCCACATTGCACCTGCGACATGCGCACGCTGTTTACCGCGCCCGCAAATACCACCAGCAGCAGCGGGTCAGTGTGCGTTACAGCGCCGCCGATATAGTCGACACCGAATTGGTTTTCATGCAATTGGAAGCGCCCAGCGTCGCCGCCGCACCCAGTATTGACGATGCGCTGTTTAAATACGTCTTTGAGTTTGGTGTGACGCAGTGTTTGCAGTGAAACAATTGGCCCGCGCAAGCCAAGTCGCGCATAAACCCGCCCAATAACGTACCACACAATCCCCGAATTCAACTCGACAAACGCGCGCGCTTTGCGCAGACTGCCGCGCCCGGTAAAAGCTACCCATGTCGTTAAACCCACCTCAGCACGAAGCCGCGCACTATATTGACGGGCCGCTGATGGTGCTGGCGGGTGCGGGGTCGGGTAAAACGCGGGTGATCACGGAGAAAATCGCGTGGCTGATTCGTTCCGGTCATTGCGAGGCCAAGCAGATCGCGGCGATTACCTTTACCAATAAGTCGGCGCGCGAAATGCGCGAGCGTATCGCGCGTACTTTGGGGGCAGAGCCGGAAGGCCTGACTATTTCTACCTTCCATGCGCTCGGGCTGAAATTTCTGCAGGCTGAGCATGTTGCAGCCGGTTTGAAGCGCAATTTCAGTGTGTTAGCCGACGATGAATCGCGCGCGGTGATGAAGGATTTGGCGATTAAGGGCGTCAAAACTGAGACGCTAAATTTGTTTCAGTCGTTAATCTCGCGCACCAAAAACGCGCTGCAATCGCCGGATGAAGCGGCACGTTTGGCGCGCAGCCCGCGCGAGTTGGAATGTGCGAAATTGTTTGGCGATTATCAACGCCGCTTGGATTTGCTGTCGGCGCTGGATTTTGATGATTTGATCGCGATGCCAGTGAAATTACTGCGCGATAACCTGGAAGTGCGTGCGCGCTGGCAGGACAAAATTCGCTATCTATTGGTCGATGAGTATCAAGACACCAACGCCGCGCAGTATCAGCTGCTGACGCTGCTTGCCGGCACGCGCGGTATGTTGACTGCGGTGGGTGACGATGATCAATCGATTTATTCCTGGCGCGGTGCGAACCCGGAAAATATGAATTTGTTGGCGCGCGATTATCCGCAGTTGAAAGTGATCAAGCTGGAGCAAAACTATCGCTGCACCAAGCGGATTTTGCATGCGGCGAATCAGCTGATTGCGCGCAACCCGCACGTGTTTGAGAAAAAGCTGTGGTCTGATAATCCAGATGGCGAACCAATTGCACTGAAAGAATTCGCCAGCGACACCCAAGAAGCCGAGTTCATCGCCGGCAGCATTAGCAATTTGCAGGCACTGGAGCGCACGCGCCTGGGCGATATTGCGGTGCTGTATCGTGGCAACCATTTGAGCCGCGCGGTCGAGCTGGCGTTGCGTGGCTTAGGCATTAGCTATCAGCTTTCGGGCGGCACCAGTTTGTTTGAGCGCCAAGAAATTCGCGATTTGATCGCGCATATGCGCCTGCTGGCAAACCCTGACGATGATGTCGCGTTCATGCGTGCCGTGCGCGCACCCAAGCGCGAGCTGGGCGATACCAGCATCGATCGATTGGCCGAGGCCGCGTCCAAATCACATTGTTCGATGTTGGCCGCGGCCTCTAGCCATGCGGTACTGAAATCCCTGACCGGCCGCGCCGCCAGTGCATTAACGCAATTTGCCGAGCTCCAAACCCAGCTGCGAAAATTCGCCGAATACGCCACACCTGGGGAGATCGCACTGCAGCTGATCGCGCGCTCCGGCTATTTAGAATGGCTGAAACTGCAAAACCGCGACCCGGCGATTTTTGAACGCCGCCGTGAAATTTTGTCCGACTTCACCACCTGGCTGAGTAGTTACGCGCCTGCGCATATCGCCAAAGGCCGCGGGCTAGACACCTTAAACGCGGCGCTGACGCAAATATCCTTGGCGGGCAAGGATGATGACAGCGAAAACGCGGTACGCCTGATGACGCTGCATTCCGCCAAAGGCTTGGAATTTGATCACGTGTTTCTAATTGGCATGGACGACGGCACCTTTCCGCACCATTCCGCGATTGACGAAGGCCGCCTGGAAGAGGAGCGGCGCTTGCTCTACGTTGGCATTACGCGCGCACGCAAACAACTAACGCTGAGCTATCCGAAAGCGCGCAACCGCTATGGCTCAATCGAAGGCTGCGATCCGAGCCGATTCTTAGCCGAGCTACCAGAAATCGATCTGCCGCCGCCGGAAGCACAGGCGGAACGCACGAAAAAACTGGCGGCCGGGCATTTGGCAGCGATGCGGGCGATGTTGGCGGGCTGATTTTTGGTTGCCTTTTGAGGATCACAACGTCAAAACATAGGATCGGCGATTCCGATGGATGGTCAATGTCACTCGCCCGGTACTGGATTTCAGAAGTTGCGTTAGCTCGGCCAAATTATTGATTTGATAGCGGCTAACGCCAGCGATCAGATCGTTTTTTTGCAGGCCATATTGCGCCGCCAGGGTTCCAGGTAAAACGTCACTGATTAGCACGCCACCGGCTCCGCCTGCGCGCGAACGGGCGCTGGAGCTCAAATCCGCCAGTTTCGTACCCGCCAAGCGCGGGTCGATTTTTGCGCCATCCACCGACTGCGTATTAATAGGCACTAGTGTGAATTTTAACTGCAGCGGTTTGCCATCACGAATGATCGCCAACGTTTGCGCGCTGGCAAGCGGCAGCAGACCCTCGGCGTTCGATAAAGATTGCGCATCTAGCACGCGTTTACCCGCGATTGCGGTAATCACATCACCTTGGCGTACCCCGGCTTTCGCCGCAGGCATGTCGGGCACCACTTGCGTTACCACAGCGCCGCCGCCGTTCGCAGCACCTGGCGTGGGACTGAGCTTCAGCGCCTTGGCCAGAGCTTCAGTCAAATCCTGCGTTTGCACGCCTAAACTACCCCGTTGCACTTCGCCAAACGCTTGCAACTGATTCATCACATTGCGCGCCAAATTCGCCGGGATCGCAAAGCCAATACCGACATTGCCACCGGAAGGTGAGAAAATGGCAGTATTGATTCCGACCAATTCGCCACGCAGATTTACCAATGCGCCACCGGAATTGCCCGG
This sequence comes from Rhodanobacteraceae bacterium, assembly GCA_043750875.1. Lineage (GTDB taxonomy): Bacteria > Pseudomonadota > Gammaproteobacteria > Xanthomonadales > SZUA-5 > JANNYA01. The sequence continues at coordinate 2,681 of JAYVAQ010000599.1, read as the reverse complement.
GTTGATTGAAGCATCGGTTTGAATAAAGTTCTGATAGCCCAAGCCGCGCAGCCCGGAGCGCCCCAGCGCGCTAACAATGCCGCTGGTAGCCGATTGCCCTATTCCAAATGGGTTGCCCACTGCGACTACGAAATCACCGACCCGCAGCGCGTCCGAGTTGGCAAGCGTCAGCGCGACCAAACGTTCGGGCTTGATTTTGATCAGCGCGACATCGGTATCAGGGTCGGTTCCTACCAACTCCGCCGCCATCACCCGGCCATCGGTAAGCGTAACTGAGACTTCATCAGCATTTTGGATGACGTGATTATTGGTTAGCACCAAGCCTTTTACCGCATCCACAATCACGCCAGAGCCAAGCGAGCTTTCTACGCGCTCTTGTGGCTGACCACCCATGCCACCGCCAAAAAAGCGGTCGAAAAATGGGTCCCCATAGAAGGAATTTTGCACGCGAACCCGGGTGCGCGAGCTGACATTGACCACCGCAGGTTGGGTACGCTCAAGCATCGGCGCTAGGCTTGGCAGGGCAACGCCATCAACTTCCGGCGGCAGTGCGGCCAAGGCTGCGTTAAAACTAAAAACTGCAATCAGGCTAAAACTTATAACTAAATTGAAACTACCGCTACGCGTTCGCATTTATGTGTCCAGAAAAATCGAATACGGCTTAGCGCGGGCTTTGGCGCAAAAGTTTCCGCAACGAGAGTTGTTGTTTAACCCCTAGCTTGTTTAACACTGGGCTGGCTATGCCTGGCGCAAGATCATTCTTTGCGCGCGCCTCGATATGCTTTCTCGCCAGCTATCACTTTTGCGGCGACGCGATTGCCAGCGGGCGGCATCGGACACGTGGCGTATTCGGTGAACGCGCACGGCGGGTTGTAGGCGGTGTTGAAATCGAGCGTCACAGTTTTGTTTTTTGCATCCACGGCACCGGCTAAGAAACGTGCCATGCCGTAAGTTTCTTTACCGTTTGTTTGGTCGCCAAAGACAGTGAAATAATGCGCATCATCCGAGCCTTCCAAAAGCTCAAAGCTGTAGTCTTTGCCGGCAACCGAAAAATGTGCGCGGCCTGGGTTTGGGGTTGGCTCCACCGTGCCAATAATCGTGGCAACTTCCAGCAGCCGTGGTTCTGGGTATGCCTCGTAACGGGCGACGATTTTTAGCTCGGGCTGGTACGCGAAATAGTCAAGGCCCATAAATTCAGTGCGCGTTTTTGACGAACTGTCCTTCACGCGCAAACCGATTTTGCCGCCGCGATCTATTGCTAAAAAACTCAAAGTGCCAATGCTGACCTCTGTGGATTTCGCGCCGTCTTTGTCTGTGCTCAAAACCACTTCAGGTTTGGCCGCGACACCATCGATCAGCACCGGCGCATTCGCAATGAAAATAAGCTCGCCCGAGGCCTTGCGTTCGATAGTGCCCAGCTTTTCTGGGCCCGCGCCTAAGCGAATTTGCTGATCCGCACCGCTTCCGAGCGTGAATTTGCCAACTTCCAGCCAATGCAGACCAATCAATGTCAGCCAGCCCTTCTCTGCTGTCAGGTTTTCCACGCGTTGTTTTTGCCAGGCCACATAGTCGGCAGGCGGTGCGGCCGGGGTCGCGAGCGAAGCGGCGATGAAAACGGAGGCGATCAGCGGGTTCATAGTTGGCCAGGAAGGTTAGAGGACAGTTTGATAATTTGGGTATGGAATGGCGGAATTGCAAGTAGTTTTGCAGGTTAAAAACCCGTCGACAGATAAAATCTGTACACCAAATGTTAGTTTTCCAAGTGTTCCTTTTCCGGCGGCCAATCATGGACGTAGAGCTTCCTGCCTTTGCTAAATATTGGATGAGGTGGTAGCAAGAATTCTTCATAGAAGTTGCTACAACTAGGATCGCGTTCGATGAAAAATCGCAATATTTCGTAATTGTCCGCTAAATCGATACCGGCCGAGCGCGCACGTAGTATTAACTCTTTACTCATCGATCCATGTTCACTCGTCATTGCGTTGACTGCGTCTTGACGAATATTTCTCAAGCATTTTTCAATAGCAGCCGCGTGAAGTAAGCGTCCGTGCATTTGGCAAAGCCATTGCAGCCATAAAATAGTCGCATTGACGAACATAGTTGGCGCATCTACGACAATATTATTCGGTCCTGTCGTGACCAAAAACGTTGCTACATCTTGCACAGTGATACAAGAGCAATCGTGTGTTTCGCGGGCGTAACGTCTAAATAGATAGTGCATCGTTACGTAGGCGACGAATGGCATGATGTGCTGTAACGAACTCCTCAGTTTCCGGAATTGTGCTGTTGATTCAAACTCCAGCCACCAAGCAGTAACCGCGAGTTGATTCGCGTCATTAATTTGCTGATCTCGAGTCTCAATTTTCCTGGGTTTTCGCATAAGGCGCTCCGCACAATCCACATACCTGTAATTCGTTGAATCGGCTAACGCAGTACTCCACCGATATCACCGCAAAGCTCATGAAAATCAGGACTTAGCTGGCGGCAGACTGGGCTCAATGACCACTCAAAGCCCTCAACCGCTTCACACTTACCGCTTCTGCTGTTTTTAACTCGGGCGCAAATATTGAAACGCGAAATTCTTCCAAAAGCCAACGCAGAGGCTGGTTTTTCGCCGCATGACGATCATTTTCGATAATCGCCATAAACGGTAGAAGGTCCAGCATTTTTGCCTGATCTTT
>JAYVAQ010000598.1:0-6460 GCA_043750875.1 Rhodanobacteraceae bacterium | reverse complement strand
CTGCGTGGACCAAACATGGTTCGTGCCGAAGACGCAGGCCGTATTGCTCGTATGTTGCCGTACGCCTAAGCGCGCGCCAGCTTAACTTTTGACTTGTTTTGCTGGAAGGCAAAACAGTCCTAACAAAAACTTCAAGGACTAATCTATGGCACGCGTAAAAAGGGGCGTAACTGCCCGCCGCCGACACAAAAAAATCATTTCCCGAGCAAAGGGCTATTTTAATGCCCGCCGCAAAGTATTCCGAGTTGCTAAGCAAGCAGTAACAAAAGCGCTGCAATATGCTTACATCGGCCGTAAACAGAAAAAACGCGATTATCGTAGCTTGTGGATCGTTCGTATCAACGCCGGTGCGCGTCTGTGCGGAATGAGCTACAGCCGCATGATGAACGGGCTTAAGAAAGCCGGAATCTTGCTTGACCGTAAGGTGCTTGCTGATTTGGCGGTACACGATATGGCCGCATTTGCAACACTCGCAGAAGCCGCGAAAAAAGCTGGCGCGAGCACTGCACAAGCCGCCAGTGCATAATTGCTGACGCCACTTGGCGCCGTGTACTCGTGCGCTGAAGTTCTAAGTAATGGGGAGGCTTAATCGCTTCCCCATTTTTTTGCACCAGACCTAACCCTTTGTTTACCGGATTCTTTTGCAATATCCGCTGTTTAGCAATGACTATTGCATGACCCAGCTTCACCTGTGAGACCAGCAAATGAGCGCTTTAGATATAATTTTGAACGATGGACTTGCGCGTGTCAGCGACGCTCAAGACGGTGCCGCACTAGAGCAAGTACGGCTCGATTGGCTGGGCAAAAAAGGCTTAATCACCGAGCAGATGAAGCAATTAGCGGGCTTGGATGCTGAAGCAAAAAAGGCCTTCGGTGCGCAGGTCAATCGCGTCAAAGAAATTTTGCAAGGCGCTCTCGCTGAAAAAAAAGCACTTTTGGACGCGGCTTTACTGGCTGCCAAGCTGAGTACCGAATCGATTGACGTGACTTTGCCGGGGCGAAACGCAAGTTCGGGCAATTTGCATCCAATTACCCGCGCACTGGAACGCATGACCGCGATCTTCCAGTCAATGGGCTTTGAGATGGCGGAAGGGCCAGAAATTGAAGATGATTTTCATAACTTTGAAGCGCTCAATTTTCCGCCACATCACCCCGCGCGCACCATGCACGACACGTTTTATTTTGATGACGGACGGCTGCTGCGCACACACACAAGTCCGGTGCAAATTCGCGCCATGCAGGCACTAAAGGCGGAGGGTGGTTTGCCGCCGATCAAAGTCATCGCCGCCGGTAAGGTTTATCGAAGCGACTCAGATCAAACGCATTCGCCAATGTTTCATCAGCTCGAAGGCTTGTACATCGCTGAAAAAGTCAGCTTTAGCGACCTCAAAGGCATGCTGAGCTACTTTGTACGCGCGTTTTTCGAGCGCGATTTTGAGATGCGCTTTCGCCCCAGCTATTTTCCATTTACCGAACCCTCTGCCGAAGTAGACATCGCATGGGAACGTGATGGCAAAACCAGCTGGTTAGAAGTACTCGGCTGCGGCATGGTGCATCCGAATGTGTTGATTGCCGGTGGCATTGATCCAGAGCGCTATTCCGGCTTCGCCTTTGGCCTGGGCGTTGAGCGTTTCACCATGTTGCGTTATGGCGTCAACGATTTACGTGCGTTCTTTGAGAACGATGTGCGTTTTCTAAGCCAATTTCGCTAACTCATACGGAGCTAAAAATATGAAAATTTCTGAATTCTGGCTGCGTGAAAGTGTTGATTTGTCTGGGATTAGCCGCGCGCAACTGCTGCAAAAGCTGACCGCCGCTGGGCTTGAGGTGGAAGACTGCGTTGCAGTTGCGCCGGAATTTAGCGGCGTGCTGGTGGCCGAAATTGTGGCGTGCGAAAAGCATCCTGACGCAGATAAATTACGGGTGTGTAAAGTCGATATTGGCACCGGCGAACATTTACAGATTGTGTGCGGTGCGCCGAATGCCCGCGTAGGATTAAAAGCGCCCCTCGCTACTGTTGGTAGTGTTTTGCCTGGCGGCCTAAGCATCAAAATTGGCAAGCTGCGCGGCATCGAATCCTTTGGCATGCTTTGTTCCAGCACCGAACTTGGCTTGCCCGAAGATATTGATGGACTCTACGAGCTGCGTAACGACGCGCCTGTCGGCGTCTCGCTCCGAGACTATCTCGCTTTGGACGACGCTGTCATTGAATTGAAAATGACGCCGAACCGTAGCGATTGTTTGGGCGTGCTTGGCCTGACGCGCGAACTTTGTGCGCTTTTTAATCGCAAGGCTATTGGCGTTGCAGTAAGTGTCATTACCCCAAGTATTTCGGACGTGCGTGAAATACATCTGGGTGATGCAGTCGGTTGTCCACGCTATTTGGGGCAGGTCGTAAAAGGGATCAATCCTGCCGCGGTGACGCCTATTTGGCTGCAGGAACGTTTGCGTCGCTGCGGCATTCGCAGCATTCATCCGGTCGTGGATATCACCAACTATGTGCTGCTCGAATTCGGTCAGCCGATGCACGCGTTTGATTTGGCGGCGCTAAGCACTGGTATCACCGTAAGGCGGGCGCACGCGGGTGAAACTTTGAAACTTCTTGACGAGCAAACCGTGTCATTGGATCCGCGCTTTCTAATGATCGCCGATGCCGAAAAAGCACTGGCTATCGCCGGGATTATGGGCGGATTTGATTCCCGCGTTAGCTCAACAAGCGTCGATATTTTCTTTGAAGCCGCACACTTTGCACCTGCAGTGATTATGGGCCGGGCGCGCACCTTGGGCTTGCATACCGATGCGAGCCACCGTTTCGAACGCGGCGTTGATGCGGCGCTGCCAGAAGCGGCTTTGGCGCGCGCGACTTCGCTGCTGATTCAGATTTGTGGCGGCCAAGCCGGGCCAGTTTGTCGTGCGGAGCGCATAGATCAGCTTCCTAAAGCTGCCGCGGTGAGCTTACGCCGCAGCAAACTTGTTGAGGTTTTAGGCGTCAGCGTCGCGGATGCCAACGTCGAAGCTATTTTTCGTGATTTAGGATTTACGGTATCCGTGCAAAATCTTGCGCAGGACGCGAGTACAAGTTGGCTAGTCACACCACACAGCGGCCGGTTCGACATCAGCATTGAAGCGGATCTGATCGAAGAAATCGCACGCGTTTATGGTTACGATCAAATTCCGGTGCGCTTGCCCAGCTTGCGTTTAAGTCCACTGGCAACGCGCGAGTCACAGCGCCCCACAAGCGATCTGCGTCGTCTGCTTTGCGCGCGTGACTATCAGGAAGCGATCACCTTTGCGTTTGCCTCAAGCCACGCTCTGCAGGGGTTCGGCCTGATTGGGCACGCGATTAAGAACCCGCTATCTGCAGAAATTGATGTCATGCGCCCTTCCCTGTTGCCGAATTTATTGGCGGCATTGGCGCAGAATCAGCGGCGTCAGCAAGACCGGGTGCGATTGTTTGAGCTAGGTGTGGTGTTTTTGGATCAGGGTAAATCCGAGCCTAGCCGCATCGCAGGTGTTGCGGGTGGCTCAATCAACAACGAAAGCTGGGGTTCGCCAAGTCGCGCAATCGACTATTTTGATGTTAAAGGCGACGTGGATGCCTTACTCGTCGGTACTGGCGTCGCACGCTATGTCGCTTTTGCCGTTGGTACGGTGCCGATTTATCTACATCCTGGCCGATCAGCGCAAATTTTTCTGGGTGATCTGGCTATTGGCGTGATCGGTCAGTTGCACCCAGCGTTGATAAGATCGTTTGATTTGCGCGGCGCGCCGGTGGTGTTCGAGCTTGATTTGGACGCAGTACGCGAGGCGACGGTGCCAAAGGCGCAGGGCTTGAGCAAATTCCCAACATCGCGACGCGATTTGGCCGTGATTCTGGCTGAATCGGTATCTTTCGAAGCGCTGAAAGCATGCGCGATCGCGGCTGCGGGGGAAATGTTAAGCGCGCTTGATTGCTTTGATGTTTATCGCGGGGCCGGTTTACCGGAAGGTTGCAAAAGCTTGGCTATCAGCTTGATTTTGCAGGATTTTTCACGCACCCTTGGTGACGAAGAAGTGGATGCATTGATACAGCGCGTGATCGCCGCGATCGCAGCTGAATTGGGCGGAGTTATTCGCAGCTGAATACAAAAATAGATTGCCCAAGCTAATCATCATCACTTATCGCCCATTGAACTCACTGCAGATTGAACTTACAGGGTAAAACACGGATGTCGCTTACCAAAGCTGAAATGGCCGAACGCTTATTTGAAGACGTCGGATTGAACAAACGCGAAGCAAAAGAGTTTGTAGACGCGTTTTTTGACGTGGTCACTACCTCGCTGGAAGCGGGCGATAGCGTCAAGTTGTCAAGCTTTGGCAATTTTGATCTACGTAAGAAAAATCAAAGGCCCGGCCGCAATCCAAAAACTGGTTTAGCGATACCGATTTCGGCGCGGCGCGTGGTAACCTTCCGTCCTGGTCAAAAATTGAAGGCTCGCGTGGAAGCACATGCTGGATCCGGGAAGCAATAACGAGCTACCACCAATTCCCGCGAAGCGCTACTTCACCATCGGCGAAGTCAGCGATTTGTGTTTGGTGAAGCCACACGTGCTTCGCTACTGGGAGCAAGAGTTTCCGAACCTTAAGCCGGTCAAACGGCGCGGGAATCGGCGCTATTATCAGCGCCATGATGTATTAGTGATTCGCCAAATCAGAACATTGCTGTATGATGAGGGGTTCACGATTGGCGGTGCGCGTCAGCGCATTGAAGGCGATGCACTTCGTGAAAGCGTCAAGCCAGAAGTATTAAAAGTTGAATCTGCAGATGTCAGAATCGAAATGATTCGCAGCCTGCGTCTAGAGCTCGAAGGGGTTTTAGAGTTGTTGAGCGCTTAAACGAACATTCTTGTTTAAGCTCAATCGAAAAGTCGGAGCGTAGCGCAGCCTGGTAGCGCACCACCTTGGGGTGGTGGGGGTCGCGAGTTCAAATCTCGCCGTTCCGACCAATTTCGATTTCCCTGTGGCCTTGTCAGCGTCCAAAATCAAATTGTCCTAAGCGACAAATTGTGAAGCTAACCGCTAGATAGAGTTCACACTCCACATCAAACTCACACACTCATGCGCCCAGCAACCGTTACCCGGAGCACCGCATGGCATTTCTATCCCTTGAACAACTCAAAGCCGATTGGCGTGACAACCCCCGTTGGAAGGGCGTCACCCGCCCCTACTCTGCTGAAGATGTAGTGCGTTTACGCGGCACGGTGCATGTTGAGCACAGTCTTGCAAAGCGCGGTGCTGAGAAGTTATGGGAGAAAATCACCACCAAGCCGTTCGTGAACGCTTTGGGTGCGCTGACTGGCAATATGGCGATGCAGCAAGTTAAAGCGGGTCTTGAAGCGATTTATTTGTCCGGCTGGCAAGTTGCCGCCGATGCCAATACCTCCGGTTCAATGTATCCGGATCAGTCCCTTTACCCCGTCGATTCGGTGCCGAATGTAGTTAAGCGTATCAACAATGCCTTGCTGCGCGCGGATCAAATCGAACAGGCTGAAGGCGGCGCACAGCGTGATTGGCTAGTACCGATTGTTGCTGACGCGGAAGCAGGTTTTGGCGGCGTGCTGAATGCGTTCGAGCTTATGAAGCACATGATCGAAGCGGGCGCTGCAGGCGTGCATTGGGAAGATCAACTGGCCAGCGCGAAAAAATGCGGCCACATGGGCGGTAAAGTTTTGGTCAGCACCACTGAAGCGGTGCAAAAATTAATCGCCGCACGTTTGGCGGCAGATTGCTTGGGCGTGCAAACCGTGATCGTCGCGCGTACCGATGCGCTGGCAGCGGACTTGCTGACCAATGATATCGATCCGAATGACGCGCCATTTTTGACCGGCAAACGTACCCCTGAAGGTTTCTATTACACGCAAATGGGCGCAGAACAAGCGATCAGCCGCGGTTTGGCTTATGCGCCGTATGCCGATTTGATTTGGTGTGAAACCGGACAGCCGGATTTGGTTTTTGCCAAGCAATTCGCTGACGCCATCCATGCGAAGTTCCCCGGAAAAATGCTGGCTTATAACTGCAGCCCGAGCTTCAACTGGAAAAAGTATCTGGACGACGCCACGATTGCCAGCTTCCAAATTGAGCTGGCAAAAATGGGCTACAAGTTCCAGTTCATCACTTTGGCTGGCTTTCACGCGCTCAACTTTTCGATGTTCCAGCTCGCCAAAGGCTACAAAGAACGTCAAATGTCGGCTTACGTCGAGCTACAAACTGCCGAGTTCGCCGCAGAAAAAGATGGCTACACCGCTACCAAACACCAGCGCGAAGTGGGCACTGGTTATTTCGATCAAGTGACACAGGTGATTGCCGGCGCAAACAGCTCGATTACCGCGCTCAAGGGTTCCACGGAAACAGAACAGTTTGAGCACTGATTCGATCTTTAGTTGATTGCTACTAAAAACCCGCCATTTGGCGGGTTTTTTGT
>JAYVAQ010000597.1:0-4441 GCA_043750875.1 Rhodanobacteraceae bacterium | reverse complement strand
GTCGCCCAAATACTGGGGCAGACATTGAGTTTCCTTTTTTTCTTAACGCCTATTCTGTACACGTCGACAATGCTTCCAGACGTTGTGCGTCCTTGGTTGGCGGCAAATCCCATCAGCATTTATTGCACAACGACGCGCGATTGGCTGATGTTTTCCAACACGGGCTTGACTGGACAACACGCTCTGGCAGTCCTGATTGCCGTGTTGACTTTTGGCTTTGGCCTGATCGTGTTTCGCAAGCTTGAGCGGCACTTTGAGGATTTTTTGTGAGTGAGCTGCTGCGCGCCACTGGCTTGAGCAAGGTCTACCCCAAAGTCAGCAAGAGTGGTGATCGAATTAGAGTCATGATTCGACTCTTACTGGGACGCGCATTGCCGGATAATCTGTCGCACACTGTATTGAGTGATATTTCCTTGGCGGTCAGCCCTGGGGAATCGCTGGGCGTAATCGGTGAAAACGGAGCAGGTAAGTCCACACTTCTGAAACTTTTGACTGGCGTAATTCATCCTAGTCGAGGGTCGGTTGTCGTGAATGGCCAGATTGGTGCTTTGTTAGAGCTTGGCGCTGGCTTTCATCCTGAATATACCGGCCGTGAAAACTTAGAGTTGGCCGGCACGCTTTATGGATTTAGCGGTCAAGAACTGAAATCAAAGCTCAATGAAATTGTCGCTTTCGCCGACATTGGGCATTATCTGGACGAGCCGGTCAAACATTATTCCAGCGGCATGATCGTGCGACTTGGTTTTGCGCTGCTTGCAGCACGGCGGCCAGAATTGCTGATTACTGACGAAGTGCTGGCCGTCGGCGATGAAAGCTTTCAAAAAAAGTGTGTGCGCTGGATTGAAGATTACTTAAAAGGCGGCGGTACACTGCTATTGGTATCGCATAGCATGTATCACGTGCAAAAGATGTGCCGCCAAGCCATGTGGCTACACAAAGGCCAGGTTGCCGCAAGTGGCGATGTTTTTGATGTGACGCAAGCCTATCTTGCGCACCACGAAAAAAAATCTGCGGCCGAAGCGGTTACCACCGGGCGCGCTAACTCACATGATTCCTATCGCGTAACCCAGGTATTGTTTAATGGAGATCCTGCAGAATCGGGGTTTTTCCTCAATCAGCAGGCAACGCTCGCTCTAGAAATTAATTTGCACTCGCCTGATGGGCGTGCACCCGTGGTGCTGGTGGGCATTGTGCGGGCAGACGGAACCCCGGTTTATGGGGTAACCACCGATTTCGACAAGATAGAGCCGGCACGTGTGCTCGATCATGAGTTTCACATTGCGCTGCATTATCCCGAGTTGCCGCTGCTGCCCGGCGTTTATGCATTGCGGGTGCATGCGCTGGACCCAGAGGGTGTGCGCCTATTCGATACAGTCACACGGGATTTTACCGTGCGTGGTGAAAGCCGCGAGTTTGGCCTAGTGCGCATTGCGCATCAGTGGCGAGTTTCCAGCCCGTGAAGTCCATCGATATCGTTGTACCTATTTTCAACGCGAGTTCAGATGTCGCTCAATGTCTAGCCGCACTAGAAGATCACACGCCAGCATTTGCAAGAGTTTGGTTGGTTGATGACGCATCGACCGACGCCCAGATCCCGGGGATGCTTGAAGCATTTAAGGCCCGTGCGCAATTCAATGTTCGAGTGCTAAGCAACGCCAAAAATTTGGGTTTTATCGGTAGCGTTAATCGCGCGTTAGCACAAGTTAAGGGCGATGCGCTGCTCTTAAATTCTGATGCAATCATTACGCGAGGCTCGATTCTAGCCATCGCGCGTGCTGCCGAGGCAATACCAAACGCAGCAAGCGTCACGCCATGGTCGAACAACGCTGAAATTTGTTCATTCCCAAATTTTTGTGTCAATAACGCGGTGCCAGAAAATTTGGACGAAATCGCGCGCGCCTGTGCAACGCTGACGCCGCGCTATCCTGAGTTGCCTACCGGCGTTGGCTTTTGCATGCTTATGAGTCAATTCGCCTTGCGCCGGTTAGGCTTGTTTGACTCTGCAACTTTTGGCCGTGGTTACGGCGAAGAAAATGATTGGTGCCGTCGGGGCTCAGGGTTTGGGATGCGCAATATTTTGTGTGATAACGCGTTTGTCGCACACACCGGCGGGAGATCTTTTGCCGCTACTGGCGAGACACCGGGCGGTGAAAATTTGCGGCGACTCAGCGCGCGCTATCCAAGCTATCAAGACATTGTTGCACGCTTCATCGAAGTGGATCCGTTGGCGCCAGATCGCGTCAAGCTTGCTGCCGCAACCGCTCAGTTCAACAGCCCCCGATCTGGAGTAATTCAATGACCCAGCAAGCAGCTTTGGAGTTTACCGGCGAGCGCTACACGCCAGAATGCCCGCGGGAAATGCTTTATGAGCACTTTGCGCGCTATGCCATGGCACTCGAGTTCGTGGGTGGCAAGCGGGTTTTGGATTGTGCGTGTGGTGAAGGCTATGGCAGCGCGCTATTGGCGGAGCGGGCGGCCACGGTATTGGGTTTGGACTGCTCGGAGCAAGCAGTTGCGCATGCGCGCGAGCGCTACATCAAGGGCAATTTGCGCTTTGATGTAGCAGACGCCACGGCGTTGACGCTGGAGGATTGTGTCGATGTTGTCGTCAGTTTTGAAACCTTAGAGCATCTTGCAGCGCAGGATGCGATGCTAGTTGGCTTCAAGCGCGCCTTGAGCTCGGATGGTTTGTTGTTGCTTTCCAGCCCGGACAAACTTAACTACAGTGATATTCCCAGATATCACAACAAGTTCCATGTCAAAGAGCTTTATCGATCCGAACTTGAAGCGCTGTTGGCGCGGCATTTTAAATATGTGCGTTTGTATGCGCAAAAGCTAAAGTTTCAATCAGTCATCTGGGACCTTCGCGCTAATTCTGCACAGGATAATGGCGTTTGCGCGACGGCGTTACAAAGCGACGGCAGCCTATTGCCCGGTTTGCAAGATGCGCCGATGTATTACATCGCGCTGGCAAGTGACTGTGCTGAAAGTTTGGAAGCGCACAGTGCCGCGCTTTTTTTGTTTGCCGACCAGGCGCAATCGCTATATCAGCACTATCAGGCCGAAATTCGCAACGGTATCTATGCTGCAAAACTTATTGGCGAATTGCGCGCTGAAATCGCAAGCATGCGCGCGGGTTCACTGTGAATTTCGAGACGCTGACGTTTTGCGGCGATAAATGACGCAAATTCGCCCCTAAAAATAAGCTGAAGTCACATTGCAATTCGTGAAATGTGCGCTATCTTATCGGTTCGCCCGGCTTTCGCCTACGTTCAAAAGGATTCCCCCCTGTTCCGGTTGAACGCGAAAGTCGGGCGTCTTTTTGCCTAAAATTTGGCAACGCGGACAAACTGATGCATTAGCGGCTGCTTTTCCCTGCCATCATAGATGCTCGCTGTGTTTGATGCGCTCGTTTAGTCCGATTTGAAGACTGTTTTGCAGTTACAACATCTCAAAAAAATGGCCCGTCAACCTTTTTGTTGACGGGCCACCTGATTCCCCCCGGATGTTGCTCTACTCGTGCAGGGTTCGTGCCAACACGTTTGTAACGACTGTTGGGGCAGGATCTAGCCATTGCGCGCTAGACTAGCGTTCTCAAATTGCTTAACTGCGGTCATCGTCATGCGCCACCCCAATACTTTTGATGTCATCGTAATCGGCGGCGGCCATGCAGGCACCGAAGCGGCGTTGGCGTCGGCGCGCACCGGGGCACTCACGCTTTTGTTAACGCACAATGTCGAAACCATTGGGCAAATGAGCTGTAACCCAGCCATCGGCGGCATTGGTAAGGGCCATTTGGTCAAAGAAATTGACGCGTTAGGCGGTGTAATGGCCTTAGCCGCAGATTTGGGCGGCATCCAATTTCGCACCTTGAATGCGAGTAAAGGCCCCGCTGTGCGCGCGACGCGCGTGCAGGCTGATCGCGTACGTTACAAAGCGGCGGTACGTTCGGTTGTTGAAAATCAGCCTAATCTGCAAATTTTCCAGCAAGCGGTTGACGATTTGGTCATTGAAAACGGCCGTGTGGTGGCCGTAGTCACGCAAATGGGGCTGCGTTTTGACGCGCGTTCGGTGGTGCTGACCGCCGGTACGTTTCTAGCTGGCCTGATCCATATTGGCCTGACCAACTATTCCGGCGGCCGCGCGGGTGATCCGCCGTCAACAAAACTGAGCCATCGCTTGCGCGAACTTCCGATATCGGCGGCGCGCTTGAAAACCGGTACGCCACCGCGCATAGATGGCCGCACCATTGATTTTTCGGCTGCCGAAGAGCAGCGCGGTGATATGCCGCGCCCGGTGTTTTCATTTCTAGGGAGCGATGCACAGCACCCGCCGCAAATCAGCTGTTGGATCACCCATACCAATGACGCCACGCACGACATCATTCGGGCGAATTTAGATCGCTCGCCGATGTATTCGGGTGTTATTGAAGGCATTGGCC
>JAYVAQ010000596.1:0-5652 GCA_043750875.1 Rhodanobacteraceae bacterium | reverse complement strand
TATGGTTTGGTCTGGCCCCGGTGGTTACTTGTGGGATGCCGGGGTTATCGATTTCGCGGGTGGCACGGTGGTGCACATCAATGCCGGTATCGCTGGCTTGGTGGCTTGCTTGATGCTGGGTAAGCGCAAAGGCTTCCCAACCACGGCGATGCCGCCACATAATTTAACTTACACGCTGATTGGTGCCTCGCTACTTTGGGTGGGCTGGTTTGGCTTCAACGCGGGCTCTGCTGTTGCTGCCAATGGTTCGGCTGGTATGGCCATGTTGGTCACCCAGATCGCAACGGCGGCAGCGGCGCTGGCTTGGATGTTTGCGGAATGGGTTGTACACGGTAAACCTTCAGTATTAGGTGTCGCTTCCGGTGCGGTGGCAGGCTTGGTGGCAATTACGCCAGCGTCTGGCTCTTGTGGCCCAGGCGGGGCACTGGTAATTGGCGCAGCGGCAGGCGTGGTGTGCTTTTTTGCGGCGACAAAACTCAAACGCAAGTTTGGTTACGACGATTCTCTGGACGTATTCGGCGTGCACGCGGTCGGCGGTATTGTCGGTGCTTTGTTAACCGGCGTTTTTGCGGCGTCTGCTTACGGTGGTGCTGGTTTGCCAGAAGGCGTAAGCGTTGCCAGCCAACTTTGGAAGCAAACCTTTGGCGTGCTAATCACTATCAGCTACAGCGCGTTGGTCAGCTTTGTGATTTTGAAGCTCATCAGTTTTGTAACACCGTTGCGCGCCAATGATGAAGAAGAGGCGCAGGGGCTTGACCTTGCTTTGCACAATGAACGTGGCTACAGCCTCTAACTTTAACCTAGGTGAATTTTATGAAAATGATTACCGCAGTGATCAAGCCGCACAAGCTTGAAGACGTACGTGAAGCCTTGAGTGATGAGGGTGTAACTGGCATAACCGTCAGTGAAGTGAAAGGCTACGGCCGACAAAAAGGCCACACGGAACTTTATCGAGGCGCTGAATACAGCGTTGAATTTTTGCCAAAAATCCGCCTGGAAATCGCGGTGACGGACGATAAAGTCGATGGCGTGATGGATGCAATTGCGAAGGCTGCTTCAAGCGGCAAGATCGGTGATGGCAAAATCTTCGTCACTAATCTGGAAAAAGTCATGCGCATTCGCACCCGTGAATTGGACGCGGACGCGTTGTAGTTGTTCGGGCTTTAATCAGGTTATTGAAAATAATGTGTAGGTGGAAACTTTTGGTTTGAATATTTAGCTCGTGTGCGTATTTAAATTGATGCGCACGCGAGTCATTTTTCGAGCCAATTAAATTTAGCGTCATTCCAAGTTAGCGCGCCCACGTTCACCTGCGGCGATAAACTCGGGCAGTACCGAAGCGCGAATCGGCGCGCTAAACATAAAACCTTGTGCGACTTCACTGCCTAATCCCAATAAAAAATCGCATTGCGCTGGAGTTTCGACGCCTTCGGCGACAACACTTAACCCCAAGCTGTCGGCCATCATAATCATTGCCCGGCAGACTTTCGTGTCGACATCGGAATGCGGAATTTCGCGCATAAAGTGGTGACTGATTTTGATGCCGTGCACATTCAAACGTCGCAAATAACCGAGTGCGCTGTAGCCCTCGCCAAAATCGTCGATCACGATGCGAACACCTAAACGGCGAAGATCAGCGATGGTGTTTTGCGTCTCGAAACCATCGTCCACGAAAACGCGCTCGGTAAGTTCCAACTCTAGACACTCGCCGGGCAAGTCGTTGTCGCGCAGGGCGTCACTGACATCCCGGGTGAAGCGCTCAGACAAAAATTGCCGAAAAGACACGTTGACGGCGACATGACCGACTTTGAGCCCAGCCGCGCGCCAAAGCCGCATTTGCTGACACGCTTCGCGCAGCACCCAAGCGCCTATGGGCACAATATCGCCAGTGCTTTCGGCGTAGGGCACGAATACCGTGGGTGAAAGCTCGCCCAAAATTTGATTATTCCATCGCAGCAGCGCTTCCACGCCCAATAAAACTCCGGTGCGTAAATTTACTTTCGGCTGATACAACAGCGAAAACTCGTTTTGTTCGAGCGCTTTTCGCAGCTGTGCTTCTAGCTGCAGGCGTTGCCGCAATTTCATCGCCAAACCTGCGGAGAACCCTTGCCAACCGGCACCGGTGCGTTGCTTGGCTTCACTGGTTGCCGCGTCCAAATGCCGCAACAGTAACGGCATACGGTTGCCATCGCTTGGAAAGCGCGCAACGCCAATGGCTGGATTCAACAAAAATTCCTCACCACCGCTGGCGAAGGGTTGACTGAAGGCATGACTGACGCGGTCAGCGTGTTGCCAAAGCACCGCTTCGCTATTGACGTCAATCATCACCAAAATTTCCAAATCCGAAAAGCGCGCCAAATCTGCGTTGGCAGGTAAATTTGCCCGCAAGCGCGCCACCGCTGCGATCAACAGCGCATCGCTGGCGACTTCACCGACGATGGTTTCCAGCAGGTGTAGTCGATCCAAATCTACGAGCATTAAACCCGGTAAAAGCTCGTTGCTTTGCGTTTCACGGCTTTCTGGTGTGGCATGCGCGTCAAGCTTGTGCTGCAATTGCGCCAACGCCGCAGCGCGGTTCATCAGGCCGGTCTGCGTATCCATCTGGGTACGTCTGGTTAGTTCGTCTTGCTCATTTTTGACTGCAGTAATGTCCTGACAGGTGCCAACCACGCGCCAAAGTTTGCCGTTCAAGAGTTTAGGCTTACCAGAAATTCGCATCCATACCGTTTTATTACTTGCGGTGACTAGGCGCATTTCACTTTGCATAGGTTTTGGGTTGACCTGCATGGCATCCCACCAGGGCATTAGCCGTTGCTGATCACCTGGGTGTACACAGGCAAAGGCTTGCGCTATTTCGATTGCTGCGACGGGCTGTTGTTCCAGCATGTGAAACATAGTGTCAGACCAATACACTTTACCGGTTTGCACATCTGCGTCCCAGCAACCTATGCCTGCAAGTTTTTGTGTCTCTTCAAAAAACTCCGCTGCACGCTTCAATTCGGTGATGTCAGAGAAAATTGACATAACTTGAAATGGGTGTGTGGCGCGCGCTTGCGGGTTCTCAAGCGTTGCTTCGACTCGAAACTGTGGTGTTACCGAGATCGAAAGCCAAGTAAAGCGCTGAGTATTGACATTCAATAGCCCAACGACGCGGCTTTCGCACGACTCACCGTACAGCGCGGCACGCGTGATCGGTTCATTTTCTGGCGGAATGGCAACGGCATTGGTGTCAAATAGGTGAATAAACCGCTCGTTTGAAAGCCCGTCGACGTCGTGGCCTGCTGCCCAGTCGCTAGGTAAATCCAGGATGCGTCGTGCGACTGGGTTAATCGCTAACAGGCGTTGTTCTGGGCTGTGAATCATTACGCCCTTATCAATCGCCGAGAACAATTCCGTGAATCGTTGGTCGCTTTCCGCCAGCGCTTTGCTGCGTGCACTTTCGTCGCTGATATCGCGTGCAATTGCGGCAATTAAGCGACGGCTACCGACTTGAAACGCGATCGAACGCACCCTGATCGGAATAAAACTGCCATCGCTACGCCGGTTTTGCGTCTCAGAAATCTCCGTACCACCATCACCCGCTCGTTGCCACCAGCGTGCCATGTGATCGGCTGCAAGCTCAGGATTAAGGCCGCTCAAGCCAATTTTCATTAGCTCAGCGCGCGTATAGCCAAAAATGCGTTCAGCGGCCGGGTTTGCGTCAATGATTTCGCCAGAATCCAAGTGAATAGTGATCGCATCGGGGCTAGCTTGTAACAAACCGTGATGCAAATTCTCATGCGTGGACGCAAGTTCACGAATACGGGCCAGGGTTTCAATCAGGACATTGATCGTATCGTGGCGGGCCAGTTGATCGCTAGATTCAAGCCCGTTCAATGCGGCCTGAGCTTGATCATAAAGTCCATTGAGGTTTTCAGCGATGTTCATAGCTCAGGCGTAATTTGAACCAAACCTAATACGGCTGGAGGGTACCACCGATCAAGTTCAACGCTGCGGCAAATCGCAACGTATCGGCTGGCTAGCCGTTAAAATTTGCGATGTGCCGCCACGCGCTATTCAGGGCCTTTATTTAGTCGCGATGTCCATGCGTTTAAGGCGCATTTCAATGCTGTCGCCATTGGGTTCAAGCTGCTGAATTTTGATTGGCAAGTAGTCGTATTTCGGTGCATGCCAGCTAATGGTGCTGCGGTCTTTGTTGTCGCGCACACGTTCAACGCGGCTTGCCTCAATAACGCCCAGCGCCGTGCTGACCTTTTCAGTGCGAACGTTTTTGAAGTTCCAATTTGCCGCTTCGCCTTTGTAGGCAACTACATGATCCAAATTTGTGCGCTGTGCTTTCAAATCTTGCGCAAGCGCCAACACCACTAGGTTTCGATCCAGGCTGCCCGGCTCAAGTAAATAACTGACGACGTTGTCCCCGTCGTCCTCGCGCGCCCATTTTTTATTCCAATCAAAGGTGATGTCGCGTTTGCGCGTTTTGACGCTTACAGACTGGCGATAACTATAGCTAATCGGCTGGAACACATCACCATTGACGTTAAATTCGCTAACTTCTTTGATTTCCGCGCCACCCAATAAACTAGCCCAGCCGCCTTCGCTTTGGCTGGTGGTGGCAAATTGATAGCCACGCCGCGATTTGCTGAGTTCGATCACAGATGAACCCATCAACTTGCCATTGCGATAGAGCTCGTACTCGGCGCGAAACTCTTTCGGTGTGGCAAAGCTAGCTGCACTAACAGCGATTGCTGCAAAAAATACGCTCAGGGCTTTAAGTGGCTGAAACATGGGCTTGGGCTCCTTTCATAACAAGAATTGACGCTATCGTTTGCAGCCTGAATAGACCCAGACTTTTTACGTTGGATGTTAAGAGTTCCGAGTAGCGTTAACTTTTGCCGACAACATAAAAGCCGCTTTTTCGGCGTATTTGTTAAGCGCAAGATCTAACAAGTGCGGGCTGTGTCAAATATGTGTCAATTTGTCAAAGTCTTGCAGCGCTTCGTGGGCACGACTAGTGGCAGACTCAAGCTTGAGCAACTGGAATTTTTAAGTAATGTGGCAAATTGTTATTAACAGCGCCGTGCGGGCGAAATCGGCGGCTAGGGTTTTAATGCAAGTCTGGCTAGCCTTGTTTTTGGGTGCTTCGGCAGCCCCAGCTTGGTGTTTGCAGGCAGCGACAGATAAGGCGTTGGCGGCGCAAAGTAATACCCGTTGGTTCGTAGTCTCGGTGGATGGCAAGAAAATTGGTTATCAACGCCAAGTTATTGAAGCAAGCGCTGATCGCGTGCGCCAGACCGACACTTTAGACATCGTTATTGACCGCGGTGCGGAAAAGGCATCGCTTTACACAGAAACTATGACTGAAGAAACCAGTGCCGGTCGGCCGCTGAGTTTTGCGGTGCGCTATCGCGCCAGCAGCCAGGAAACGCTGACGCAAGGAAAAGTGCTTGCAGATCGCACCATTCAAATAACGGAAACCGTAAACGGTGTGGCGCGCCCCATGCGTACGCTGAAGCTTGAATCCGATGCGCTTTTCCCCAATACGCAGGTTAATAAACTTCGCGCAAGCGGGCTAAAACCTGGAACGACGATTAGTTTTGTCGCCTTTGATCCAAGCGTTATGTTGAGCTTTCCGGTACAAACAAAAGTGCTTTC
>JAYVAQ010000595.1:0-15444 GCA_043750875.1 Rhodanobacteraceae bacterium | reverse complement strand
CAACTCAGTTTCTATGTATATTACGCATCGATACGTAATCTATGGATTCAACATGCTTTCGATTAGCGCTACCGAACTCGCGCGAAATACGCGCGGCATACTAGACAGAGTGATGCAAAGCGGTGAAACCGTTGATGTTTTGCGAAACAATGTGGTGATTGCACAAATTGGACCGCCCAAGCGCAGCTTGACGGCGTTCCAGGCGTTTGAAGGTTTTGAGCTGCCAGCCCTCAGTGTTGAAGAGGGGGCCGCTTGGCTGAAGGACAGTCGACATGTGTTTGATGAAAGCGTGCGTGATCCATGGGCGTAATTTTAGATAGCTGCATCTGGATAGGACTTTCAACAAGGCAATTTAGCTTTGACGCGGTCGTTGTAGCGACACAAAATGCGAGTCTTACAACGTCAGTTATTACGCTAGGTGAGCTACATTTTGGGGTGCAGTCTTGTGCGGAGCCCGCTAAACGCGCGATCCGTTCGGCTTACTTAAAGCGAATCGAAGCGGGCCCAATATTGCCTTTGACGCCGCTAACGGCCGCTGCATTCGGGGTGCTTTCGGCCTCCGAAAAAATTGCAGGTCGCTCGCCTAGGCCCCGCTACAACGATTTATGGATCGCAGCACAAGCCATTGAACACGGGTTTGCGCTGCTTACGCTAAACGCAAAAGATTTCAGTGGGCTCGCTGGCGTGAAACTAATCGTGTTCAGGCCGGAAAACCCGCGCCTTTGAACTCTAGGAAAGGCCCTTCAGCAGGCGAACGGCAACGACAGACAAGACAAGGAATGAAATGGATTTGACTGCCAAGCAAGGTCGCTTAGTAATCGTCAGTTTGGGAATGACTTTGGGCTCGCACCTGACGCCGCTTTGTCGCAGCTATATTAGCGAGGCGGATGTGGTGTTCGCTGGCGTTTCCGATGGCATTGTCGAACTGTGGTTGAAGGAAATGCACGCCGATGTGCGCAGTTTGCAGCCACATTATGTGGAAGGCCGTTCGCGCCTGATTGGCTACCGGGCTATGGTTGAAACCATGCTTAGCGAGGTGCGCGCAGGTAAAAATGTTTGTGGCGCGTTTTATGGCCACGCCGGCGTGTTCGCAATGCCGCCACACCGTGCGATTGAAATTGCGCGCAGCGAAGGTTTTCGCGCGCACATGGAGCCAGGGGTGTCGGCAGAAGACTGCCTTTACGCGGATTTGGCGATAGATCCTGGCCGTGTGGGCTGCCAACATTACGAAGCGAGTCAGCTGATGTTTTACCAGCGCCGCATCGACACCAGTGCCTATTTGGTGATCTGGCAAGCAGGTATCGCGGGCGACCGCTCGTTGGCACGTTTTTCCACACCGGGAACTTATCGCGCGCTATTGCTGGAATTGTTGGCGAAAGACTACCCGCTCGATCACCCGGTCATTATTTATCGCGCAGCGACCCTGCCGATTGCGCCACCGCGCATTGAACACATCAACTTAGCCGAGCTTGCTACTGCGCGCATTGAGCTGCCCGATACCTTGGTGCTGGCACCCGCCAGGCCGATGCAACGTAACGAGGACATGCTGCGCCGCTTAGCAGAGCTGGATCAAGCCGAACTGGATCAGCTGGCGCAACAATCCGTAACACCATGAATTTCACCACTGAGCGCCTAAACATTTGCACGATCAGCGCGGCTGATCTAGAACTCTACTGCCAAATGTATTGCGACCCAGCGACGATGCAGTATGTCGCCCCAGCTTATAGTCGTGCAAAAGCCGAGCGCTGTTTTGCTTACGCGCTCAAGGAATCTCAAAAAAGTGAGCAAAATCTGTGCCTTATGAGTATTGCTTGGCGCAACGGGCCTAGCAAAATTGGCATTTGTGGCTTCCAAAGGTTGGCCCAAGAGGGCGTTGTATACGAACCTGGATTTATGCTGCTTCCTAGCACTCAAGGTCAGGGTATGGGCACGGAAGTTGTCGCTGGCTTGTGTCAGCAATTACTTTGTCAAACAGCGGCAACAGAAATTTGGTTACAGTATCGGACGGATAACGTTGCCGCAGATCGTTTGGTCAAGCGTTTGGGATTTACCATCGAATTTCTGGCGGATTCCGCTCGAGTGATCCTTCGGCGTTAACGTGAATTCGCAACCCACCACAAGGAGCAATCAATGTCAGAGATAATTCAGGTATTGCAACAAATCGGTCAATCTGCGCGACTCCAGTCGGCGACGAAAGAAGAGCTCAATGCCTTCATTCAAGCCACGAGTATTCCTGAGGAACTCAAAAGCGCCTTGCTTGCCGGTGCACACAGCACGCTCAATGTGTTGTTGGGTGGCGCTGCGACGGTGATTTGCGGCTTGGTTACGCCCGATGAAGATGAAGGCGAGGGTAAGACGCCGCCGAATGATGATGAAATAAAGCTCGCCGCATAAGTGATTGGTATTTTCTTCAAATCTGTACAGACACTGGCTGCGCGTTGCAGCCAGTGTTGCAACTCTAGCCGTCGTCTAGGCTTGATTGGTTTTGTGTTGCTCTCATTTTGTCTTGCTGGATCAGCCCCTGCGCAGCCACAGGCCAGTGAGATACTGCGCGAGGCAGATTCCGTGCGAAGCGCAAATCCGGTCAAATTTGCCGAACTGCTTGAGTCAGCAAAAGCGCAAGAACAATCTTTCTCGGCTGCGGACAAAGCGCTCTTTGACTATCTGCAAGCATGGAAAACTGCTTATTCCGGGCGCTCTGCCGACGCAATTTCGTTGTTTAAGCAGTCGATCGCAAAGTCCTCTGACACAAATCTAATCTTGCGCGCACGTGCAAGCTTGACCAATGTCCTGCTGATCGCGAAGCGCCACGATGAGGCGTTTGTAGAGCTAGCGCCGATGCAAGAGCTTTTAGCTAAAGCGACCGATACACAAGCGATTGAACAAGGGCTGATCATCGGTGCCATGACGTATATGCTGGTCGCGCAATATGATGTAGGAATCGCTTTTACGGATCGCGTTTTGCAAAATTCGCAAAATCCCGCAGCGCTCTGTAAAGCCGGGCAAGTTAAAGTCGAAGCCTTGTATCGAGCCAAACGCCTGACTCTAGACGATGCTTTTGTGCAGCAGGCACTCAGTCAGTGCACGAGCGCAGGCGAGGCCATTTTCGCCAATTTGATACGCATCTCCTTAGCCCGGTCACTGCTGGACTCTGGCGACCCAAAAGCAGCTATGACCTTGCTTCAAGCGCATCGCGCTGAAGCGCTAGCAACACGCTATCCACGACTTATCTCCGACTATCAAGCCGCTACAGCATTAGTGTTGTTAAAACTCGACCGGCTGATCGAAGCCCGCGAAGCCGCAGACATGGCCGTGCGTGAGAGTACCAAGGACGAATACTCAGAGCCCTTGGTAAACGCCTATCGCGTGCTGTACGAAGTGGCCAATAAGCTCCAAGACCTTGCCGCCGCGCTGCGTTTTCATGAGCTATATGCGGCTGCGGACAAGGGTTATCTGACTGAATTTAGTGCGCGCCAGATGGCGTTTCAACTGGTAGTGCAGCAAACGCAATCGGCAAAAACCGAAAATGAGGCGCTGAATAAGCAAAACAAAGTGCTGCAGCTGCAAGATCAACTGAAAGGTAAAGCGGTTGAGGCATTTCGACTCTATCTGGCTTTGCTTTTACTAAGCATGGCGTTCGTTGCGTTTTGGGCCTACAAAACAAAACGCCTGCAAATGCATTTTATGAAACTGTCGCGCTCAGATAGCTTGACTGGCTTGAGCAATCGGCCGTATCTGATTGAAAGCGCCGTGCAGTTACTGGACAAAGCGCAGAAGCAAAATTCCTGCGTTGCGCTAGTGATTATGGATTTAGATCACTTCAAGCAAGTGAATGATATGCATGGGCACGCGGTGGGCGATCTGGTGTTGAAAACTGCGGTGCAAGCGGTGCTGGAACATTTAGGCGCAAAAGAAATCTTCGGCCGTTTGGGTGGTGAGGAATTCGGCATTGTTCTACCGGATACTAGTCTAGAAGCCTCGATTGCTTTGACCGACCGATGCCGCGCCTCAGTCGCAGCCGCGCGCACTGAAGTCAATGGCACGCAGTTGCAAGTGACTGCAAGTTTTGGCATTGCAAGCAGCACCGACTCTGGCTATCTCTGGCGCGATTTGGTGACTCAGGCCGATGTCGCACTTTATCGCGCCAAGCATCAGGGCCGAAATTGTGTGGTGCATGTGGCAGGGCTGAAGGCTGCAGTAGCGTCGAACGTTGACGTAGCTGCCTAAATCCGCACCATGACAAACAAAAAACTCTCCTTACCCGGCATTCCTGAAAACCACATCGTCGTTTTTCAGGAAAAGGCCATCCGTCGTGTTTGGCATAACGAGGAATGGTGGTTCGCGATTGTTGACGTGGTGAGCGTGCTGACGGATTCGGTGCAGCCGGATGGTTATGTCAAGGATTTGCGTCGTCGAGACAAAGAGTTAGCCAAGGGGTGGGGGCAAATTGCCACCCCCCTTCGCGTGGAAACAGAGGGTGGTGTGCAGCGCGTTAATTGCGCCAATACCGAAGGCTTGTTCCGTATCATACAGTCGATTCCTTCGCCCAATGCCGAACCCTTCAAGCGTTGGCTGGCCAAAGTTGGCTACGAGCGGGTGCAGGAAATCGAAAACCCCGAACTCGCAAGTAGCAGGGCCCGCGAGCTGTATCAGGCCAAGGGCTACCCGCAAGCGTGGATCGAAAAGCGGCTGCGTTCGATTGCCGTGCGCGGTGAATTAACTGACGAATGGAAAACGCGCGGTGTTCAGGAGGGGCGTGAATATTCCATCCTTACCGCCGAAATCGCCCGAGCTACCTTTGGTGTAACCCCCGGCGAGCACAAAGAACACAAGGGGCTAGCGCAGGCGAAAACGGCGAATTTACGCGATCACATGACCGATTTAGAGTTGATCTTTGCCATGCTCGGCGAAGCCGGTACCACCGAGATTGCCCGCCGCAGGGATGCCCAGGGCTTTGACGACAATCGTAATGCTGCTCGTGAAGGCGGGTCTGTCGCCGGTAACGCCCGCAGAGAGCTGGAAGCAAAGTCCGGAGTGCCGGTACTCAGTCGTGATAATTATCTGGCTGCGCCAGCAGCCGAAACAAGCATTCAGCACATTGAGTCTCGCGATGAGCGACACGGCAGACATGAGCCTGCAAAGAAAAAATTGTCGAAGAAAATAGACGGGATTTAAGTCAACGCACTAGACGCGATTACCGCCAGCATGCTAATTTATATTTCAACTATTGTTGAATAATTGAAATATGGATATTGACCTCGCCGTGCTTCAACTCGGCGCTTTGGCGCAACAAACCCGCTTGGCGATCTTTAAACAATTGGTGGTCGCAGGTGCTGAAGGTATAGGCGCGGGCGAGCTGGCCACGCGTGCTTTGATCGCGCCGAACGCGCTGTCATTTCATGCCAAAGAGTTGCGTCACGCCGGGTTGATTCGCAGTGAAACGCACGGCCGCAAGGTGATCTATTTTGCCGAATTAGACGCAATGACGGCACTGATGGCGTATTTGCTGGAAAACTGCTGCGTAGGCTTCGATGTGCAAGCCTCAGCAGCGGCATTGGCCTGCGCCAACGTCAGCGTGTGTTGTGCGCCGCCAGTATCGCCGTCTATTCGAAAGCAAAAAGCAAAACTCCCGGTCCCTAAAATCCCAACCTGAGAATAATCAAATGAACGTGCTATTTCTCTGCACCGGCAATTCGGCGCGCAGCATCATCGCCGAGGCGCTGTTGGCGACGCTCGGTCAGAAGCAATTCCAGAGTTTCTCCGCTGGCAGCCATCCAAGTGGCCATGTGCAGCCTTTCGCTGCGGAAATTGCGCTGGAGTTAGGTTACCCGCGGGAAAAGCTGCGCAGCAAATCTCAACACGAATTTGAAACCGGGCTGGTCAATATTGATCTGGTGGTGACGGTGTGTGGCAATGCCAACGAACACGCTTGCCCATACTTTCCGGGGGCGCCGTTGCGCGCGCATTGGGGCGTGGATGATCCGGTGCACGTGCAAGGCGACGATGCCACCCGGCGTGCTGCCTATCGCGCGGCGTACGCGGTTTTGCGCCGCCGCATTGAGGCGCTGATCGCGCTGCCGCTGGCGCAGTTGAGTCTGGCTGAGCAGCAAGCGGCGCTCAATCAAATTGGCAAGCTGGCCTAATGCACGCTAATTTTACCCGCGCGTGTTTTGCCGAAGCGTTGGGCTCGTGTTTGCTTTGCGCGATTGTGATTGGCTCGGGGATCATGGGCCAAAGCCTCAGTGGCGGCAATGTCGCGATTGCTTTGCTGGGCAATACGCTGGCGACAGCGGCGGGATTGATCGTGCTTATTTTGAGTTTTGGCCCGCTCAGCGGCGCGCATTTTAACCCGGCGGTAAGCTTGATCATGATGCTGCGCGGCGAGCTAGCGAAGGCGCAGTTTCTCGCTTTTGTATTAGTGCAAATTGCGGGCATGATATTGGGCGCGTGGCTGGCGCATGCGATGTTTGAGCTGCCCATTCTGCAGCTGAGTATGAAAATTCGTTCGGGCAGCGCGCAATCTTTAAGCGAGTTTGTCGCCACTTTTTGCCTGCTGCTGACCATCTTGCGCGTCAACCGCAGCCGCCCAGAGTTGACGCCGTTTGCAGTGGCGGCGGTGATTACGGCGGGCTATTGGTTTACCGCATCAACCTCATTTGCCAACCCAGCAATCACGCTGGCACGTGCGCTCAGTGACACATTTGCCGGCATTGCGCCAATTTCCGTAGCAGGCTTTATTGCAGCGCAATTGCTGGGCGCGTTGGCCGCCTGGGGCGTTGATCAAGCCTTGGCCCAACCCCAAGCCAAGGCACCGCCAGCAGCGCCAACAGACTAAAGCCGGACGCGGCGTAAAAGCACGCCTGGTCGCCCATTGTTGCCCACAATACGCCTGCGACCAGAGCGCCCGCCACGCCGCCCAAGCCCGAGGCCACGCCGTAAAATAATGCCTGCACAAAGCCCAAATCATCAGGGACTACATCGCGCGCAATGATTTGCATAAATGCCGCGTGCAGCGCCGCGAACGTCAGCGCGTGCGCCATCTGTGCGGCAGCGATTACCCATCCAGAATCCGGCCACAAACCCGTAGCGGCCCAACGCGCACCACCGGCTATCAAGCAAAATGCAACCAGCGGCTGGGTCGCAACCCGCAGCAAAATTCGGCGCATCAACGTAAACGCCACAATTTCGCAGGCCACGCCTAAAGACCAAAGCGCGCCGACTTGAAACTCATCAAAGCCATGGCGCAGCAAAAAGATACTGAAATAGACATACAGCGGGCCATGCGCGACTTGATTGCAAAAGCCAACGAATAGTAGGGCGATGATTGAGGGTTGGAGTACGCGGGCAAGCGTGTTTGCGGGTTTTTGGGTTTTTGAAACTTCGTGCGAAGTGGGTGTGGTTAGCGAAATTAGTTTTGGGCTCTGGGCTAGGTCTATGCGACTTTGCTCGCGTTGTTGCTGGGTGTTTGAAACTTCGTGCGAAGTAGGTGTGTTTTGCGAAATTAGCTTTTGGCTCTGGGCTAGATTTATGCGACTTTGCTCGCCCGGCGGATATTCACTGAGATAGCTGGCCCATACCATCAGCGCCACCAATGGCAGCATCGCAACAATCAAATAACCAGCACCAATTTCGCGAAACAAAGCACCATAGCTCAGCACCACCACTAAAAAACCAATTGAGCCGTACAAGCGAATGCTGCTGTAGCTTTCGGTCTCGTGGCGCAAATGCGCCAAGGTCAGCGCCTCGTATTGCGGCATTAGCGCGTTGTATAGGCTGGCAAAAACCAACATCACCAGCGCCATGCCCCAAAACGGCCAATGCGGTAAGAAACACACCGTCGCCAGCAATGTGCCAAGTGCGCCATAGCGCAACCATTGAATCGGCGCGCGCGAACGCGTCACACCGATATTCCATAGATTTGGCGCCAGCGCCCGGGTGCCATACCACAGGCTCATCAGCACACTGAGCTGCCACGCGCTAAAACCACGCGCCTCTAGAAATGGCCCAAAATACGGTGAAAACGCACCCAACGCGGCAAGATAAGCAAAATAATAGAGTTTTAGACGCGGATGGGCGATAGGCATGGCTTTAGCGTAGCAAACTCGTGCGCTGCGCTGATCTGGTGGCTAGCCCCAAACTTGTTTTTGCCGACAAGTTTTACGCGAAGGCTTGTACTGTCGGCATACCTGCCTATCTAACCGTACTTATGACTTCAAACAGTGCATCTCTAATAGATCCATTTTTGCGATTTTACCTGGCAATTTTCTTGCTCGTGCTTGCAAGTGCACCGATGCAGGTAGATGCGCAGTCATACATAGATAAAGGCCCACTGCATAAAGTCGAGGGTGGTTTGCCTTGGCGCCCGTTGGGATGTATTCGTCTTGCCGGTTATTGGATTAAATTTGGCGCATTCGCGCAAAGTAAAGTGATCGACGACCCTTCGTTTGAAGATCCACCTTCGCGCGATTCTTATTTCTCACCGCCAACTCGGCCACCGAAAGCCGAACAAATTAGCGCTGCGCTGCAGGCGCAGGCGCACTGCACCTTTCCCGATCCAGAGCTAGTACTGCTCAGCAATGAAATGCGCGTAAACCTTGCGCTTTTTGAATACGAGGCACGTCATACCACCGCGCAATCGCTTGGCGCACAACCAGACTATAGCAACGAAGATCGTATTCGTATGCTGCGTAAGCATGGCCGTTTCACCCCGGAAACGGTTTTTACCAGCACCTGTCAAACCGAAACCACCGCAGAATTCCGCGCCGCAATCAAGCAACTTGTGCCTGGCGAAGCAGCGGTGGTCAATGACCTAGCTTGGGTGCAGTTATTGACACCAAACAAAGAATTGCATGGGCCTGGATTGCTGTTTGTCAATGAAAACGGCTGGAAATACAGCGGCATAACGCAATCACTCAGAGGGCAGATGCTGAGGCCTAGCAAAACCATTGCAAAAATCATGCAAGGCTTGGTTACCGAACCGCTGAGCAGCGACGAAGATTATGAAAGCTATAACAGGCGCTGCCCTATGCCCGAAGCGCCGGAGCCTCGACCTGCAAGCTTCGAATACGAGCCGATGTGGCAGGAGGGGTTTTGGAGCAAAGATCAGTCCGGTGACAATGTGTTCGGTGCCTTAGAACGCCTTGCCGTGCGGCGCTTGGCGGAGGATAAAACCTATGTCGCTGCGACCACGCAGTTGCTTTACGCGGAAATTTTATTACGCAGCTTAGCTTTCGAGGACGCACCTGCACCCGGCACACAGATTTGGCTTAGCCGCGTAGAGAAAGCGCAAGAGTTGCTGCAAACTGCAATTCAACGTGGCGTGGACGCGCGTCGATTTTCGCCGCTGATTGGTTGGCTAGGCATTCGCTACATCGTCGGCGAACCGGGCGTTAAACAAGATATGGCGCGGGCAAAACGCTTGCTCAAAATTGCCGCCGAGTACGGCGATTATGACGCTACCGGTGTATTGGCAAGCATAAAATCAGGCGAAATTGAGGTGTGTTCTGACCACCTTGAGCTGCCATACCCGGCGTTTTTGCCTATAGAAAAATCGGATCCAATAGCGGCCGTGATTTTGAAAGACTGCGTCGATGCGTCGCGGGAAAATTAGAAATGTAACTGGAAAACGATTGCGCGCCCAAGTCTAGGCATCGGCAAGCGCGCGTTCGTATGCCGCTTCAAAAAATCACTTCCCGCGTATTACGAATACAACTTTTCTGTTGGTTATCAGCGTGCAGCGTCTGCCAATTTTTGGGTAATGATTTAAGCGCTTGCAGGCGCACCGAATTCAGCGCACAAAATCGGCTGACAGGCGTTTTCCACGGCGCTAGCAGTGCATTCTGCCGATCACAGGTGCGTGCCAATGACACGGGTGCGCCTAGTGACTCAATGAAATCGCGGAATAGCGTCATATCTGTTGCATACCCAAACAGATCACTGCCAATCTGTAGTTGTACCGCATCGCATTCAAAACAAATTTCAGCGCTCGCGACGACTTTGCCGGCGGAGTCGAACCAAGCGATGGCGTGATGTGGGTTAAAACACATGGTGCCCTCTAACTTAACCCGAGTAGGAATTAGCAGTTTTAGCACCAGTAGCTGTTGCTCAGTAAGTCGAATTCCATCCGCCACTAAATTTCGTTCGCTGTCTTTTTGGAAAATATTGAATTCGTTGCATTCACCAAAGTCGAAAACAAAAACTCTTGCTTCGGTGGCAGCGTCAAGTACCGCAATCGGTACGATTTTTGGCCCGTCTATCGCTGGCAAATACATTCGAGCCGACCTTGGCCCCTCAGTTGCACAAGATGCCAAGGTTAGAAATATCAAAAACAATAAGCATCTTTTCATGGGCTTGAGTAGGCAATATCGCTCGAATTAGCGCACATGCCTTTTTTCGTGATCCCCAAAACAGCGCGCCAAAAAAGCTAGCGTCTAGCGAACGCATAAGCCGGTAATTGCTCCGGCGAAATGCGAATCGCCGCACCGGTTGGGCAGGCGCGTACACAAGAAGCGCCGCCTTTAATGTCTTTACACATATCGCATTTGACCGCTTTTTTCGCATGCGCGTCCGGGTCGTACGGGGACTCGCCCGGGCCATCGCCTAGGCCAAAGAGCAGCCAGCTCAGTAAGCCTGGCTTTTTCTTAGGTTTAGCCGCCATGTGAATTACACCGTAAGGGCAATTGCGCTCGCAGTTGCCGCAGCCGATGCAGTTGTCAGCGATATAGACTTCGCCATTCGGCGAGCGGTGAATTGCATCGGCGGGGCAATCTTTCATGCAGTGCGGATGTTCGCAGTGTCGGCAGCTAGTCGGCACATGAACATTGGCGAATGTTGGCCCGGCTTCGCGATCCAATCTGGAAGTGCCACCGTGCGTTTCGGCGCAGGCTTTTTCGCAGTTGTCGCAACGCACGCACAGCGCCTCGTCGATCAGCAAAATGTCGGTGGCTTCACCGGCACCTTGGCCAACCAAGAAGGAAATTACATCGCCTGCTGATCCTGCGGCTTGCACCGCCAAATTTTGCGCCGCGCGGCTTTTGTATTCTTGTTGCAAGCGCCCGCGCAGTAACGTGTTGCGCTGCAAAAGCTTTTGAAACGCTTCACGCTCGACGCGAATGGTTTCGGTATTAATTGCGGCGCGTGCAGTGGCCGTGCGTTTGTTTTCCCCCAACAGCGCCATTTCCCCGACGTATTGGCCCGCAGGCACATAAGCGAGCACGACTTCTTTACCGGCAATCTGGCGGCTAATGGTCAAGGAACCCACGCGCACTAAGTGCAGGCAATCGCCTTCGTCACCCTCGTTGAACAAAATATCGCCCGCACGGAATTTGTGCAGGCTGGCGCTGGCAACCACTTCTTTGAGCTGCTCGGCGGTGGCGTCTTCACCAAAGCGCCCGCGCAGCGCGCGTTCCATGAAAATGCCGTCGATAATTTTTTTGACTGCTTCAACGGAGTTAATCAGCTTCAACATCGAACGCCTAGGCGTATCAATCAACACCACGCCCTGTGGCCCGGCAAGCACCGTCGCTGAGCGTCGGCGCCCGGAAATCAGGCCCATTTCGCCAAAAAACTGACCTGGGCCCAGCGTGACGCGCTTGTTTTGTGCCTCGTCAATCAGCACTTCGACACTGCCGCCAATGACCGAAAAGAAGGTGTTGGTGTAATCGTTGCGCAAAAACACTGTTTGCCCAGGAGCCACCGTCACGATGCTGGAATCGATCATAAATTCGCGCAATTGCAGTGGCGTAATCGTCGCCAAATGCGGCGCGTTCGCCTGCACTTGCTTGAGCGATTCTTCGACCGATCTAAAGCCCGGTAGCTTGTTGAACTTGACCTCCAACATCGGCTCGTCAGCGGGTTTTACCGCGCGGCCAAGGATGTATTCGATCACCTCATAGCCCTGATTCATCGCCTGCTTGATCAGCGGGTAGCCGCCCAAAGCACCAACGATATACAAGCCTTTGATATTGCTTTCATAAGTCGGCGAAAGCGCCGGTACCGCAGATGGGTCTTTACTCGGGAAAGTCACGCCGCAGGCTTCGACAAAGCTGCGCGGCGGGTTCGCGCCCAAGCGTGCGATTACGCGGTCACACAATATTTGCGCGCGGCCTTTGGGCGTGGATAACCACATGCGCCCAGGCTTGCGCCCCACCGGCAGTACATCCACTTTTTCAGGCGCCGAGTTGAAGTAGCACTCCAGCGTTTTATCGTCTACGCAGCGCGAAATTGATTTGAGATTGCCCTCTTTGGCGCGCGCAAATTCTTCCCGGCGGTTGACGATAATCACTTGATTTTGCCTACACAGCGCCACCGCATTTTCAATCGCGGCATCACCTGCGCCGACGACGATAATGGTTTCGCCAGAATATTCATCCGGATCATCCAGCTGATACTGCACGAACGCCGCTTCCTCGCCCGGGATGCCCATTTTGCGCAAATTGCCCTGCAAGCCCACGCCCAGCACACAAAAATCCGCCATCACCACGGATTTATCGGCGCAAGTAATTTTAAAGCCCGGGTTTTGCGGCTCGATTTTGGTGACTTCCGCGCCGTAACGTACATTGACCTTCAGCGCCGCGGTGCCCGCGTCCCACTCGCCCAAAATCTTTTCGCGCGTGCCGGCCTCAAATTTCAGCGGCGAGCGCAACGGCAGCATGTCCGGCTCCGCCATCACGTGCTTACCTTTTTGATAGCGATAGATGGTGTTAGAAAGCTGCGGGCTGGCCTCAAGCAAGATATGCGAGACATTTTGCTCCGCCGCACGCGCGGCGGCCGACAAGCCACCGGGGCCAGAACCAATAATCGCAATTTTAAATTGATCAGCCATCGCAGACACCTTGAGCGCTTTTCCAGCCCTGGAGTTTACGGGTTCATTGCGGTTCGGCAATGGTTCAAACGAAAGTTTAGGGCTAATCCATAGCGGGCGAAAACAACTGCTCGTTGAAGTATTTTGCGCGGATTACTGGGCTAGGCTTCCAGCGACCTAGCAGTATTGCGACCTGCGGCTTTCGCATCGTAAAGCGCACGATCTGCCAACACCAAAATGTCGGTAGACGCTTCTGGATGTGCGCAATGGCCAACACCTATACTGGTGGTAACGTTCAGCGTTAAATCGCCAATGTGCATCGGCGTTTGCATGCGATCAATGATCTTGTTCGCGATAATCTGACCAATCGCCAGGCTGCCGTCTTCCACCAGAACCGCAAACTCATCGCCACCTAAGCGTGCTGGCATATCTGCCTCACGCACGGCGCTACTTATGCGCCGGGCAAATTCTACGATCACCGCGTCGCCAACAGCGTGTCCGTAGCTGTCGTTGATGGCTTTGAACCGGTCGATATCAAAAGTAAGCAGGGTAATCGGCCGTTTCATACGTTTGCTGCGCGCCATCGCCGACTTTAGGCGTTCGTCAAATTGCCGACGATTCGCAATGCCGGTTAAAGCATCGGAACGGGCCAGGCGTTCCTGAAGCTTCTTGTTGCGTCGCAATTGTAGGAAGAACCCCACCAGCACCACCAGCGTCAATGCAACCAAGGCAGCGATAACCTGCGCCAACCGCGTGTTTCCCAACAGCAGTTTTTCGCGTTCTCTCGCAGCTTCTGCTTCTGCGGTTAGTTGCCTGACTTCAAGCTCTTTCGTGTTGAATTTAAGGCGCGCGTCATAATCTGCGGTGGCTTTGACGCGGTCTGCCGCTTCAATTTTGCTGTTCAGTTCCAGCAAACGTGAGCTTAGCTCGACCAAATCCGCGCGATCATTGCCCGATGCAATCGCTAACGGAATTAAGGCGCGCAGCACCCGCAGTTCATCGCGTTCCAAGTTGAGTTTGGAAAAGGCTTGGCGTGCTGCACGCAGCTCGGTCAACCCGCGATCTAGCTGACCGGCATCGATCGAAGCCGTGCCCATTACTTCCAAACCCATGCCGCCAATTTGCGAGTTTTTAAGCTGTAGCCCTAAAGCCACGACCGCTTCGCCGTTCTTTCGCTGAGTCGCTACATCTTTTAGACGGTGCGCTAATCGCGCGGCTTCTAAATACAGCTCAGCTACGAGCTTTGGATCGCCCACGTCATTGGCAATCACTTGCGCCTGTGTGAGGATCAAAAGTGCTCGATCGCTTTGCTCCAACTGTGCCAGGGCGCGCCCAAAATTGCGCAACAAGCGTGCGCGCGTGGGTGGCTCGGCATTTTCAGGCAAGGCGTCTAAGCCACGCTGGGCATAATCTAGCGAGCTTTGCGGGCGGTTTAGCGTAAAGCTCAAGCTGGAATATGCGAGATAAACTTCTGATTTGAGTTCCGCGTGCGGCACTCGCTTTAATAGCGTTTCAGCGTCGCTCAGTAATTGCTCACCCCGAACAAAATCTTGCATCGCAATTGCAGCGCGGCTATCCGCGATTAGCCCACGCACCTCGATCACTGGATCATTTGCCAGCACCGCTGCTTCGCGTGCGCTGCCACCGGCGCTACGTTGGCAGGGCCAGTCCGCCATCACGCGACACGCATTGGCGCGCGCCAAATACAGCAGAGCAACGGTGCGTATATCGTTTTTTGCCCGCGCAGCTTCCAGTGCTGCGGGCAGCTCCTTCAAAACTTGCTCAGGCTCGGTAAGCGCCTTGATTTCAAGCGGGTGCCGGGGCAGATCTAATGCACGCGCAGGGAGTGACACTAAAAATAGCGTCAACAAAAAAACCGAGGCTCTGCATGTACTCATTTGACTAGTTTAGCGTTGTTCTAAATCTATTCCGTGAATCCGGCTGAATGCAGCTGTAAATAAAGTCCACGTTTTGCGATCAATTCGGCGTGTGTGCCGTGTTCGACGATACGGCCTGCATCTAACACGACAATTTGATCGCTGTGCTCAATGGTGCTTAAGCGATGTGCAATGACTAAGGTGGTAGTGCTGGTTCTTAAGCGTGCCAAAGCGTTTTGCACTGCGCGTTCTGATTCGTTATCCAGCGCGCTAGTGGCCTCATCAAGCAGCAAAAACTTGCCGCCTTTGAAAATCGCACGCGCAAGTGCTATTCGCTGACGCTGCCCGCCAGATAGCTGGGCGCCGTTGCTGCCGAGCGCGGTGTGCAAGCCATCCGGCAACGCGCGCACAAATTCAGCCGCCTGCGCATCGCTCAGCGCCCGCCAAATCGCGTCTTCAAATGCCTGGGCTTGATCCGCACTCGGCGCAGGTTGCCCGTACGCAACATTGTCCAACACCGTCAAGCCGTTGAGCACAACCGCTTGACCCACCCAGCCGATTTGCGCGCGAACGCTTGCTAAGGTGTATAGCTCAATCGCCATGCCATCCAGTAGCACCTGCCCGGCCGTGGGCTCAATCAGGCGCGCCAAAATTTGCGCGATCGAGGTCTTACCGCCGCCTGAGCGCCCCACCAACGCGGTGACGGTGCCGGGTGCCAGCGTCAAATTAATACCGCTAAGCGCATCAACATTCGCGTTCGGGTAG
>JAYVAQ010000594.1:0-11321 GCA_043750875.1 Rhodanobacteraceae bacterium | reverse complement strand
CTCGGCTTTACTGCAACTGCAAGCCCTGATGCGCAAACAGGACGATGATGAAGGGCCGGAAAAACAATATTTGGCGCTTTTAGTTGGCAGAATGCCAAGTGGCACTATGATGGTCAAAGCCGCATTGCAAAAATCAGTGATGCAAGGTGGTGAGCGCATGGTGCGAGTGGATGTTGATGGCAAGCCTTCAATCAGCCACTTTACCTTGCTTGAGCGTCGCGGTGGTTATAGTTTATGCAAAATTCGTATTGAAACAGGCCGTACGCACCAAATTCGCGTGCACATGCAATATGCGGGCTTTCCAATCGCGGGCGATCCACTCTATGCCGGGCGCTTTCGTAAGCCGCAGGGCGCCACGGATGCCCTGTTGGCGACCCTCGCCGCCTTTAAACGCCAAGCGCTACACGCGTTTCGCCTGACTTTGACGCATCCAAGTACCGGCGGCACTGTCAGCGTTACCGCTCCGCGCCCGGGCGATTTCCAGCACTTTTTAGATGTACTTGACGCGGACACGTGCGAAGTCTGATCACTCCAAATTGGCCCGCACCGCCAAATGTTCGTGCGGCAATCACCAATCGCGTGATGCCAGGGCAGTCCCTAGCGCCGTTTGATGCATACAATTTGGCGACGCATGTGGGTGATGATGCTGTTGCAGTTTCGGCAAATCGCACCCAGCTGCAGCAAACGCTTGGCTTGAAGCAGCCTATTCCCTGGCTAAATCAAGTACACGGCACTGCAGTTCACCAACATCAGCCCGACGAAAACGCCGTGGTCACTGCTGACGCCTGCATAAGCCGCACGCCAGGATTGGCCTGCGCGGTTTTGACCGCCGATTGTTTACCGATTTTACTGTGCAGCAAAGATGGCAGCGCGGTAGCGGCCGTGCACGCCGGCTGGCGCGGGTTGCTTGCTGGCGTCATTGAGGCCTGTGTGCAGCAACTTGCACCGGCCAACGAGGTACTTGCATATCTGGGCCCGGCAATCGGCGCATCCGCGTTTGAAGTCGGCCCGGAATTGCGGGCGGCGTTTCTAGCGCAGGATCCAAGTTCCGCAATGGCATTCAAACCGGGCGTTGGCGATCGCTTTTTTGCCAATCTTGCGCATCTAGCCCGCCAAAGACTACAAAACTTAGGCATCGATAACATTACTGAGAGTGGCCGCTGCACCGCTGGCGAGCACAAGGTTTTCTATTCACATCGACGGGCTGGGCCCCGCACCGGGCGTTTCGCTTCATTAATTTGGCTAGACGTTGAAGAAACTTCGTTTCAGCTTCGCAATTTATCCGCCTCCGGCGGATTGCTACGCTAACTACAGCTCAAAGCCATGCGCAAATAACAACTCCGAGCC
Organism: Rhodanobacteraceae bacterium; assembly: GCA_043750875.1. Classification (GTDB taxonomy): domain Bacteria; phylum Pseudomonadota; class Gammaproteobacteria; order Xanthomonadales; family SZUA-5; genus JANNYA01. The sequence goes on along the minus strand of JAYVAQ010000594.1, from coordinate 9,974 downwards.
TTGCGGCGTTAATCGAACGCCACTGAGCCGCGCGATGAGCGCCGACTGCGAGCTCGGTGTACTGACGCCCCAACTTGGCACCGCCGTCGTCCCTACATTGGCACCGTTGGCCACGCCCGCGCCGTCGGCAGAATGCAGGCCAACAGCGACAACGTGGCCATCTTGCAGAGCAACGCCTGCAAAGCGCGTGTTATCGCCCCCCGCGCCGGTCGCTTGATCCCAGGCGCCAACCACCAGCGAGCTGTATTTCACCGCGTCCAAATCGCGGCTATAGACGCGCACAAACGAATTCCAGCTTCCCGCCAGCGGTGCTGGCACGTTTGGGCGCGGCATAATTTGAAACGCATCTACAGTGGTGAAAGTTCTCCGCCCAACGCAGCTGACCGCGATGCTGCCATCGGTATCGATCGCGATTTCACCACTTTGCCCAGCGTCTGAGCCGCAACGCGTGGTGTTTAGATTCGGGTTGCCGCCATTCGGATTCGGCCAGCCGGCATAATGTGGATCAGTTAACGCTGCGGCAAAATTACTAGCGCCCTCAACGTATTCAGCGACATAAGTGGCGGCTTTAATCCGACCATCGCTCAAGCCGTAGCTGCCAAGCCAGCTGATGTGGATATTGCCATTCGTGCCAGTAAAACCCGGCTGGAAACCCACGCTGCTGGCACTTGTGATGGCATTACCCGACCAAAAGTTGATCGTGTTATTGCCGTGCGTGCGCCCCAGGACCACTAACCGATTGTTGCGATAATCCAGCGCCAGTCCATCAACATATTGATCCGGCGAGGAGTTCGCCGTGGTTTCTCTATACATCCGATCCCACCATTTCAGCGCCCCATCTGCGCGCATCGCCACCACTGCCGGTTCAAAGTCGGGATTACCACCGGGCAGACGCGATTTGGTGCTGTAGCCGAAGTACAGTTCGTTATTGCGCCGGTCAACCACGATCGCGCCGACGCGCTGCGTCTGTGGGCCTTGCGAGTTGTAATTGGTATAGCCCGGCCCGGTTGCAGGGCAGGTGCCAGTGCCGCTTAGTGCGCACGGCGTGTTGAAGTAATAATCATCCGGCAATTTGCCTTTGCGGCCAGGGTTACCATTGGCATCGAGCGCAGTGCTATCAAAGGCGCTTTGATCGATACTGCGCAAGCTGCCACGACGACTGTTTTTCATAACAATCGCGCTGTAGCTCAGCCCCGGCGTACCGCTGTAGCTAGAGGCGGGCGTACCGTCCCATTCGCCAGCGGCATCGCTTTTCCAATGTGCCGTCCAATGTTCCACCACTTCCGGCACGCCATTGCTGCCCAAGCGCAGAATCGCCGCCCATTGAGCATCGAAGGGCGTGCCGATGGCGTAAACGATTTTGCCATCGCCACCGACATCCCACGGCTGTCGTTCTTTATGATCGCCACCGGCTTCCACGTTATAGACAAAGCTCAGCGCGCTAGGCACGCCAGTGACGAAATTGGCGTTGAGTTTCGCCAAAAAATAACCATTGGTGGCGCCGTTGTCACGGCTGCCAGAAATATAAATTGCAGCGGTTGCCGACCCAGGCACTTCACTCGATCGAATTTTAAAGACATCGCGCACTGTGCCCGCTGGAAACTCCAAAACGCGCAAAACTTGCGATAAGTCGCCACTGGTATGCAGCACAAAGCCGAGCTGACCCGCCGCCGCAGAATCAATACCCGCCGCACTTAGCGCAACACGCGGTGTACCCGCTGGCAACCAACTCAAGTTTTCCGCCTGCCCAGCAATTAATGCGGTGCCATCCGACAAGTAATGCACATCGTTAAAGCGCTCCTTACCGGCATCGCCTGCATAAAAAACACGATTTGCTGCCCTCAGCTCAACACTGGCGGACAAGGCTACAAGGAGGCTCAAAGCAACGAAAATTCGCATGGAAAAACTCAGCTTAGATCTATCGCCAAGTTTTATCAATGGCAGGTCTAAATCAATGTGAAAACCACGTTACGGCCGTGCTTTATGTGATCGGCTTCATTGATTTAAACCCTCAGATTTGCAGGTAAGCATGCCCGTGCATGCTTAAGCTTGCTAAGCCTGTTATTAAACGCCAAGGCGCATTCGCTGAACTCGGTGCTTGACAGCGTCGCCCCGCCCGATAATATGCGCGGTTCTACTTGGTCAAGCAGTTGACTAATCGCGTGCCCAGATGGCGGAATTGGTAGACGCACTAGTTTCAGGTACTAGCGGGGCGACCCGTGGAGGTTCGAGTCCTCTTTTGGGCACCAATACATTATATGCAGCAAGGTTTAACGAAGGCTTGGCGTAATTTTGGCGCTAAGCCTTTTTCATTTCACAAGCCACGTCTGCGTAATTAATTCAACGCAGGGCAATCAGTGGTGTTTATTGACCACGTCAATTGCGAATTTTGCGCGAAGCAAATTAAAGGGCCAAAAGCCGCTAGTTCATCGCCACAACCAGCCGCTTGCCCAACGCAGCCGCTGCCCGCTCAAGCTGCTTGAGCGTAGGGTTGCTCCCGGCCTGTTCGAGCCGTTGCGCGGCTGGCCAGGATGTTTGCAACGCTCGGGCTAGATCAGCCAGAGTTTTGCCCTGAGCCTCCCGCGCACCACGTACCAGCAGAGCCGCCTGCACGGAGGCCGCAGGCTCAATCCACTCTCCGCCTTTGACTTTACTCGCTACGGGAATAGCCTCGCCGTCTTCCATGCGCTGCTCCAGGCACAAGGTCAGAACCTCGGCGGCGTTGAACAAGGCTGCATCGCGATCATCACCTTCGGTGATCGCTTCAGGGATGTCGGGAAAGGTCACAGTAAAACCGCCTTCAGGTTGGGCAGACAGCACGGCGGCAAATCGAATGTTGTTCATTTGAGTCTCACTCCAGCTTGTTTCTCAATGCTCTTGAACGTGCCAATTTTCACGTCAGCAGAACCATGCACAGGAACCGTCACTTTGCACTGGCCGTTGGAAAGAATATGGTGACTGCCGCTGATGCGAATCAGTTTAAACCCATTGGATTCCAGCGCCTTGATGATTTGTTTACCGTTCATGGCATCTATAATATATCATAAAAGATATATTTCAAGACTTTGAAGGGTTTAGGAAGGGCTTGGCGTAATTCTGGCGCTAAGCCTTCCGACTCACACCTTTCTATTTGCAGAGAATTTGTCCGTGAAAGCTTCCGTAACTTCAAACGGCGCACCATCAATGTTCTTCACGATGAAACGTAGATAGCGCGACCGAATACCCCGGCCAAGTATCACACGGTGCGGAACTTGCGCAGACGCGGTTTGCGCCGCAAATGGGTACGAGTAGGAAAGCTCCGCACCGGTGCCAGTATCGGCCAGCACTATCACGATGCGGCCGGAGCTGGAATAGCTCATGCAAAAGTGCTGCGGTCTAGTCAACGCTGAGCCTGGCGATAGCGGTCTGGACGGCTGAAAAGGTTAGTAACACCCGTTGGCATCCCTCAACTTATTGCGTTCGTACACGTCATCATCGCCCTTACTTGTTGTCGCTGGATTGTTTTTAAGCGCATCGCACATTTCCGCTCTTGAAAGCGCTTTCTGTTCAACTGGATTTATGATTGTTTGTCTTGTAGTTCCATGAATTGGCACTCCAGTATTAGTGACGCCATTGACTGCCCTGGTTTTGTAATGTTCGGTACTGGCAGGGCATGGGTTAGGTTGCACCCATTGAGTTCTGCCATCGTCACAAACAAAACCTGAAGGTTTCACATCATCTTGGCCATCGCGTGAACCGACGCGCGGCGGCGAAGCTGGCCGCTGCTCAGCAACAATTGCTTCAAGCCTTTCGAGCAATTCCTTATCACGGTTGTCGCTTGGAGTCCAATTTGGGCTGTCTGGCACCCGCTGAAAGCTTTGAGCGCCTATTCCCTGACCTGCAGCACAGGCAACTTGTTGGAATATCACAACGCCTTTCGCGTCCTTGCACTTAAAGATAGTGCTGGCCACCGCTGCAGACAGTGCGTTCATCAGCAACAAAACCACGAGCAATATCGTTCTCATCTTTTTGCCCAAAGTTCATCAAAAACAGCAATGGTAGCGCGCTCCACAACTTCAAAAACCCTAAATTTTGTGGCGCTCAGAGCCGCGTCACGGCGGGTTTTTTGTGGGCGTTCGCGCCTTAAGCAATAATTTTTGTCAGCACAATCCGCTTGCCGTTTTCGCGCGTTAGGAATTCTGGCGACGCAATCGGTTCGATGATTGGATCGAGCGCGGGCGCGCCGAGTTTAGGCAGCACGCCATGCGCGCATGCACGACCTGCGTGTTTGCTCAAATAAGCTGCGGCATCCGCCAAGCCAATGACGTGATCGACGCTAAATCGCGCCCCGAATGGCGCGGGAAAAGGCATCGGGGCAAAACCAATAGAAGCGGTGATTTCCACGCTCTTGCCGTGGCCAATGCGGATCGGATCGGCGCTAATCACGCTCAGCATGCGCCGCGCCAGTTTCGTAGCGGTATCGCTATCCGCATCTCTGGCAACCAGCAAAAATTCTTCCCCGCCCCAACGTAAAATGGCATCGCCGTTACGAATGAATTGGCGCAAGCGGTGCGCCACTTCAATTAATACCGCATCACCCGAATCATGACCAAATTCGTCATTGATGCGTTTGAAATGATCCAGATCGAGTAAAAAAAACGTCAGGCCAAGCTCGCGCATTTGGCGCCGTTCCACGCCGGCACTGCGCGCGAATGTCTCAACTTGAGGGCGCTCCAAAAAGCTACGCAGATAGCGCCGGTTGTGCAGGCCAGTCAAGGTGTCGGTGACGACTGAAACCGAAAGTTCGCGATTCAATTGCTCCAGCTGCAGTTTGCGCGCCTCGATCTCAATATTGCGCTCTTCAAGCACGCGCCGGGATTCCAACAAGGCATTGATTGCTGCCTCCCGATCGCGCTGAGCACGATAGGCATTGACGTGGTAGCGAATGCGCGCCGCAAGTTCCAGCGCGCTCGGCAGCTTGACGACGTAATCATTACCGCCACGCGCGAACACTTCTGCTTTCGTCAAAGGTTCTTCTACTGCGCTCAACACTAGCACCGGGATATTGGCCAGTGCGGCATTACTGCGGTAGTCGCGAATTAAATCCAGCCCGTCAATTTCATCTAGCTGTAAATCTTGCAAAATTAATTCCGGCTTGACTGCCAGCGCTGTTGCCAAGGCCTGCGCGCCATCGCGCTCGGAGTGCAACTCAATATCAGGGCAATCAGCCAACATGCGCCGCACCGCCGCGTGAATAATCGGCTGGTCGTCGACCAACAAAACTCGGCAAGGCGCGCTCATCTAGCCTCCATGAGGTTTGAGGAGATATATTTTCCGATCGCGGCGGGATTCAAGACATGCGCTGCCCCACCCTGCGCGATAGCAGCACCCGGCATGCCGTGTACGACCGCGCTCGCAGCATCTTGTGCAAACGTTTGCCAACCGCGATCACGCAAAAGCCGTAAAGAGGACGCACCATCTTCACCCATGCCAGTCAACAGCACGGCGACGCCAGATTTGACCTGCATCGCAAGGCTCGCAAACAATTGCTCTACCGCCGGAATGTGCGCATCTGCCGAACTGCCAAGATTCAGCACCAATTGGCCGCAGGCGTTCATGGTCATATGTCGCGCAGGTGGGGCGACATAAACGTGGCCGGGCTGCAAATAGGACTCTCCCTTGGCAAATTGTGTTGGCAATTGACACTCAGAGCCCAACCACTCACAAAATCCTTGTGCGTAATCAGCGTCGATGTGTTGCACGACCAGCACCGCATAGGCGAGCGGACGCTCGAGCGCATTTAACAGGCTACGAATCGCCCCCGGCCCACCGGTAGAGGCACCAATCGCTAAAACCCGCAAAGAATTCGCGCGAACGGTAGTTTTCGCAACGGGCGGCGCGGTTACTGACTGCAACATCCGCTCGAGTTGCAACAAAAACCGTTGGGCACCATGCAGCTCGCCGATGTCATCAATACTTGGCGGCGTTAACACCTTCGCGCTGCCCGTGGTGACAGCGCGATAGACGGCATCAACTGCGTCCCCCTGCGTTAAAATTGCCACGGCAATACCAAGCCTAGAAAATTCACTGATCGCTTCTTCTAGCCCCAGCAGCGCTGCGTCCAATAAGCATAGCCGCGTGCTGGCATGCGCCGCGACTTGCGGCAACTCGGCAAGGCTGCTTGCGTATAAATCCACAACGATCTGACTGCGGCTGAGGCTGCGACGAATCGCCTCTCGCTGCAAGCGTTGCGCACTAAAAATAGAAATATGCATCAACGTTCACCCACCGGGCCGATCAAATCGATCACGGCACTCAGAAAGCGTTCGTCATCAAAATCACTCTTGGTTAGATATCGATCGGCACGCACTTCCATGCCGCGCGCACGATCTTCTGGGCTATTGCGATACGAAACAATAATCACCGGCAAGCTCCGTAAACGCGCGTCCTGGCGCACTGAACGTGTCAGTGCAAGGCCGTCCAAGCGCGGCATATCAATATCGGTGACCATCAAATCAAAGTCGCTGTGGTTAAGTTTTTGCCATGCATCCTCGCCATCAATAGCCACTTCGACTTGAAATCCAGCCGCACTGAGCAGCTGGCGTTCCAATTCCCGCACGCTGATCGAATCGTCAACCACTAGCACGCGTTTGCCTACGGGGCTGACTGGCGCCTCGTCACTAACTCGTGATGCCACGCGTCGGCGCGGATCAAGTGCTGCGCGCAAAATATCGTCCACATCAAGCACAATGACGCCGACGCCTTCCGCCGTGATTGCCACCGAAGCCACATCCGAGACGCGGCCGAGTCTGCGATCCAGCGCTTGAATTGCAAGATCGGCTTCGCCAACGATGCGGTCCACCACACATCCGATTGAACGGCCAAAATGCTCAAAGACAATCACACTAACCGTCTCGCGGTAGCGGGTTCGGCCAAACTCAAGCTGTTCTGCTAACGCCACCAGGCCAATATTTTTCCCTTCAAACGGCAAGTAACGAATGCCGCCTTCTTGCACCAAATCACGCGCTGCGGCACGCACAACGCGGCTTACCCGGGTCAGCGGAAACGCGCAAAGTTCGCCTTCGACCTCGATTAATAACGCGCGCAACATCACCCGTGAAATAGGCACTTGAATCTCGAAGCGCGTACCTGAGCCGAACTTTGATTCCAGCCGCGTGGTGCCATCGATATCACGCACCATTTGCTGCACCGCATCCAAACCAATGCCGCGCCCACTGGTTTCAGTCACTTTTTCACGGGTAGAAAAGCCGGCAGCAAACAACGCCTCATGCAGGGCGTTTAAGTCAAGCAACGCTGCCAGCTCACGATCATAGTGGCCACCGTCGACCAACCGCTTGCGTACTTTTTCGGGATCGACACCCGCGCCATCATCACTAAGTTCAAGCACCAGCAAGCCACCCCGAAAACTTGCCGCTAACGTAATCACGCCTTCCACAGGCTTACCACTGGCGCGTCTTACCGCCGGTGCCTCGATTCCGTGATCCAGCGCATTGCGCAGAAGATGTGTGAGCGGCATATCGAGTGCAAACAGCACATCGCGATCAACATCAAGGCGTTCACCGACGATAACCAAGCGCGCCTGCTTCGCCAATTTTCGCGCTAGGTCACGCACCAAACGCGGATAACTAGCAGTTAGGTCCGCGAACGGACGCAATCGGGTGCTTGATGCGGCCTGCAAAAGCCGCGTATTTAGCTGCTGAGAACCGCGCGCAAATGCTGAAAAATCATCGACCGAATGGTTAAGAGTAAAGCGGGCGCGATCCAAGCGGGCCCGCAAACTAGTTAGCTCGCTTCCTAAACCTGAGTTTTGCAAAGCCATCGCATGACGCTGCAAAATTTCATCGACATGCCATCGCACGGCTGTGAGTTGGCGGCGTAAACGCAATTGTGTTTGCGCAAAACTATCTAAACGCTGGCCTTCAACGCTGACCGAACTTGCCAAGTTGATCACGCGCGTGATTTGACTCGCGCGCACGCGCAATACCGGATCCTCATCGAGTACACCGCCTAGCGCGGGTAAAGCAATCGCGGCCGCATCCGAAGCTGCGGCACCTTTATCTGGCAAAGCGGTTACACCACCGACGAGCGTGGCATTTAAGCTATTGAGTTCGGTGGCGTCGGTTCGGCCAAGATCATTTGCGCGTGCCTTCATCGCATCGACGCAACGCAGGGCAAGCTCAATAAATGCGCCCTCAACCGGAACCAGGCTTTTCGCGATCGCGGTAAATTTGTCCTCCAACAAATGCGCGAGTTCGACGATCTCGTTGACACCAACGGTACGCGCAGCCCCCTTGATCGAATGAAACGCGCGTAACAGCGGGCGAATCGGTTCGCGACGGTCAGGAAACGCTTCCAGCTGCAGCAAATGCCGCGTAATTTCTAGCGATTGCTGCTCGACTTCCATGGCAAAAAGCGCGTCTAGGCTAGCTTCGGCAACGCCGCGTCGAGCTACAGGCTTTGAATTTGCCGCAGCGCTGGTACCTAGGCCGGGCGTTGAGCCGCCATCGGCTGCATCGTTTACCAATGCAGTTAAGTCTAATAATGCCTGGCGCTGCGCCTCAGGGTTGGCAACGGATTCCGTGAATGGACGCAGTAAAACCTCCATGCCTGGTTCCCCAAGCACGCCCATCGCACTACGTAATTTGGCAACTTCCTGCATAAGACTGGCGCGCGCAACAGCGTCATTCGGGCTAAGCGCAAGTGCGTCCAAGGTACGCGCCATACGCGGTACGGTTCGCGTTACTTCATCGGCAAAAAGTGGCCACATCGGGTTCATGCGTTGATCGCCTCCGATACCACGCTGGCAAATTTCAGATCATCCAGCAGCAAGTAGCGCTTGCCATCGAAAACACCCACGGCATTGGCGCACTCGGCGAGCGGCGCGGGTAGTGCTTCGGGTATAGGCCCAAGTGCATCGGCGACAAAACCATGCACGCCGATCACATTGTCCGCCCGCAACGCGACTGGCGCACCAACGAGCGCTTTCAACAAAACAATGCGTGGCCGAGCGTGCTTTTCCAGCGCGTGTTTTTCTAGATCAAACGCAGCAGCCGACGCACTCATCTCCAACCCAAAAAGGTGCTCAGGCACCAATGTCAGGTGCAGTTGACCGCGCACGTTAGTCAGGCCAGCCACTGCCCGTCCGGTGCGATGCGGCACCCTTCGCAGGGGCGCATCAACGGCGATTTCGATCACTCGCCCGACCGCTAAACCGATACCTATACCGCCGATGCGCAACAATAATGCACTGCGAACCACTGCAGCGATTTCGGTAACGGGTGTAATTATCTCCTCGATCTGATCTGATTCACGCAACATCACGCTGCGCGCGGCAGCGGCGAACACATCGCAGTTACGACAATGCACGACTTCACGTAATCGTGTGCAGCTGTGATCGCCCGAATACACACCAATTTTGCGCCAACAATAATTAACGATCTGCGCCATTATGGCCCGCCTTCGCGACGTTTAAGCCGTGCGCGCAATCGATCTGCGTGATCGTGATCGCCGCTGCGACGCGCAAGTTCCGCACGCAATTGCAGCGTCGCTATATGGCTAGGGTCCAGATAAGCAGCGCGATTTAGCGCGAAAATGGCGCGTTCCAGATCGTCCTGTGCGCTGGCGAAAACGCCACGCAGATACCAAGCCGCAGCGTCGGTGGGTGCCTCAAGCAATAGCTGGTCTAAGCGCAAACACGCGCCCTGCACATCGCCATCATTGGCACTTTTTTCGATCACGGCGAGACGGGTTTTGAAGCCCTCAGACGCATTCGGTGTAGGTGCAAAAGCCGCCGCAGAAATCCCTGCTTGCGGATACGGTAGAGAAACATTCTTGCTATAGCTTTCCGAACGCGGAACTTTAACTGTCTCGGCTCTTTTGGCAGGTGCGGCTGCGATGCGTGCGGTTGGCAGCGCCAAGGAATGGCGCTTTACCGCTGGTTCAAAAGCCAGCGTCGGTTCGGCGGTACCGGTAAA
>JAYVAQ010000593.1:0-6694 GCA_043750875.1 Rhodanobacteraceae bacterium | reverse complement strand
CGATTTGCGCACGCAATCGAATCAATTGCCCGGATCATTCAATGCCGCATCAGCGGCTGCAGGCGGGTTGCAACGTCAAGTTGTCGCGCTTGTAGGTGTACTCGGTGGTGTTGCCGGCATTGCCAGCTTAGGCGGCGTGGCGGATGACTACACAAATTTAACTGGAAAGATCCGCGCCGCGTCTGGATCTCAGATTGAGTACCGTGCCTCCAGTGCGGGCGTGTTTGAAATCAGCCAGGCCACGTCGAGCGTGTTGAGCGCAAATGCGACGTTGTACGCTCGCGTCACATCTGCATTAAAGGATCAGGGCGGCACTCAAACCGAAGTGCTGCAAATAACGCGTGCGATCAACCAAGCTCTACAGGTTGGCAACGCGACGACTACAGAATCTGCATCAGCGGTATTGCAACTGGCTCAGGCGTTTGGCTCAGGAAAGCTTGCGGGCGATGAGTTCCGAGCCGTCAGTGAAGCTGCACCGATTGTCTTGGATTTGCTTTCAAAATCCATGGGCGTAACACGTGGCGAGTTGAAGCAGCTGGGTAGCGACGGTGAAATCACAACCGAGCAATTGCGCAAGGCGTTTAGTGCTGAAAACACTACAGCGCTTGCAGCTGCAGCCGCCAACATCCCGCTGACGATTGGCCGCGCGATGACGCAAGCGGGCAATAGTTTTACCCAGTTTGTCGGGCAAGCGGATCAAGCGGTTGGCGCGTCGAGCTTGGTGGCGAATGCGATTGTGTTGGTGAGCGATAATTTGCCCGCGTTGGCAACCGGCTTAGCCGCTGTCGCTGTCGTTATGGGTGTTCAGGCGGCAGCGAGCGCCGTGAAATATGTCGCCAGCCTCGGCGCGCTGCGCATTGCCAATGCCGCAAGCACCGCGCAAATTGCGGTCCATACCGCCGCCGTTACCGCTGCCATTCCAATCGAATTTGCCGCTGCCACCGCAGAGGCGGTGCACACGCAGGCCATACTTCGCCAGACTATTGCCAGCGGTGCCAACGCCACTGCAGTCGGTGCAGCCTCCACGGCGAACCTGGCAGCACAGGCGCGTCTTACTGCCGCCACGCTGGCAGCGAATGGTGTCCAAGCCGCATCCATTGGCATCTTTGCGCGCTTGGGCTCAGGGTTGCTGGCATTGGCTACCGGCCCGATTGGGCTAACGATTGCGGGCGTCGGTTTACTGGCCGCTGCCGTTTACGCACTTGATGTGCCGCAAACGCAGGCGGCTAAGTCAATCACGGAATACGTCGCAGCCTTGCGCAGCGCGGAAGAAGCCAAGATTGATGGCCCGACCCGCTTTGTTACTGCATTGAAAGAACAAACGGTCGAATTGGCCGACATCGAGAAAAAACGCGCGCGTGCGAATGAAATAATCAACGAAGCGCTTTCGAGTGGTTCGCTGGTTCAGTTGGCTTTAGGCAGTGCCTTGGTCAAGCAAGTCAACAATCAAGAAGCAGCCTATAACGAAGTCAATAAATCCATTGGCGAGGGCTTGTATCTCAGCAACACCTATTTCAAACAAGGCGTTGACGGACTAACGAAATTAGCCAGTGGTGGCTACGGCACAGCGGATGCAATTGGTGCAATTAGCACGGCCTTTGATCGCTTGCTCACGCGCGCGCCAAAAGTCACGGAATTATCGAAGGAACTGCTGGAACTAGACCGATCGCTGAGCGAACGCCTGCAGCGCGCGCAAGGTAAGGATCCGGTGCTAGAAGGCTTAAAAGCCAAACGCGCCGAGCTGCTCGCACTTAAGCAAGACACCAGCGCTCTCGACGCCCTCATTGCAAAAACCATTCAAGTTACCGCAGCCGAAAAAAACGCGATATCAGTCAAGCAAGGCGTGACAGCCGCAATCAAAGAGGAAAGCAAAGAAGGCGAGCGGCTGATTAAGGTACTGCTCGATCAAGGCAACGCCCGCAATGCTGGGCTAAAAATTGAGCTAGAACAACGCAAAGTAATTGCCGCCAACAGCGCCGCATTCACGGGCTATCTAACGCAACAGGGCCGCGAGCTGGAAATTCTTCGCGCCAAAGGCCCGGAAAAAGAACGGTTGATTCGGCATTACAACGCTGAGGAAAAGGCGATTCAGTTGATCAACATCGCTGAGTTCACCAACACCAAAACCAAGGAAGTCAACAACGAGGCGTATCAGCGCGCGATCAAGCTGAAAGCGGGTGTTATTGAAGTCAACCAAGAAATCTATGACTCAGAACGCAAGGTGGCTGAAGCTGCCGATGCCGCTGCAAAGGTGTACGAACAGCGCTGGAGCGGCGCGGTGGATGGCGTCAGTAGTGCGTTTGGCGATTTCTTCACCGGGCAAATTAAAAGCTTTTCTGACTTTGGTAACAGCCTCAAGCAAGTCGCCATTCGGTTCTTGGCAGACATGGCTACCGAGTTCGCAAAAACCAAGCTAGTTGAGCCATTCTTTAATGCACTGCGTGGCATTGGTAGCGGTGCGGGCAATGGCGGCGGGCTGTCGGGGTTTCTGGGTTCGATCTTTGGCGGCAGTAGCGGTGCCAGTGGTGGCAGTAGCGGTGGTATCGGCGGAATTCTTAGTCTGGGCGACAAGTTTGGCAAAGGCCCAGCGGACGGGATCCAACGCATAAGTTCGATTGGTTCGGGTTCGGGCGCGGGTGCTGGCGGGTTTGGCTTTAACCCCACTGTGGTTGGGCTTGTCGCAGCGGCAGTGGCCATTAATCAACAGCTCTATGCCGCAGGCTGGCGGCCGCAAGGCGGCACTGTCGAATTCGGTAATGGTGGCAGCTTTACTGGTGGCGGGCTAAACCGCCAAGCGCCCTTTGCCTTAGGCAGCGCGTCTGCTTTGCCATTCACCGGCGCGGATGCTTTGTTTCGTGGTTTAGGCTTAGGCCGCGAGCTGTCATCGATGCTTTCCGGCTTAACCGTATTCACTCGCCTATTTGGCCGCAAAGCCCCTGAAATTACGTCACAGGGCTTCAATTTAAACGTCGGTGCGAACGGTGCCACCGGCGGCATATTTGCCAACATTTTAGAACGCGGCGGCGTGTTTAGAAGTGATCGCCGCAGCGTTGGCAACACCGGTTTGACGCCTGAGTTACAAGCCCAAGCCGACGCGCTAAGCACACAAACGCGACAAATCATCATTGCCTCTTTGAAGGGTTTAACCACGGTATTTGATCAGGCCATTACCGGATCATTCCACCAGCTGACCGATAAAACCGGCAAAGTCATTGAAGAATCGGTAACCGTTTTGGGTGTGCAATACAAAGAAGCGCTTGAGCTTCTTCCCGTACGCATAGGCGCTGAAAACATCTTTGCTGGCCTGACAAAAATTACCGGCCAGTCGCTAGAAACCTTCGCGGTGCAGTTCCGGGGCAGTGCCACCAGTTTGCTCGACGCCGCGCAAACCGCCGCCGCCGCGCAAACCCTGATTAAGCAGGGAGTAGGCTTATTGCGCACCGGCGATCTATTGACCACGGTTAATCTGGTCAATGAACTCAAGGTCGAAGGCGAAACGCTAACCGCCAGCCTGGCGCGGGTTTATGGCAGTGCGGAACTGTTGCGCCAGGCCACCGATTTAATGGGCGTGACGTTCAATAAATCGGAAGCGGATGTGGTGCGCTTTGCTGTTGGCATCGCAACGGCTGCGGGCGGATTGGACCAAGCCAAAGACTTGTGGGATAGCTATTTCAACGCGTTCTACAGCGCGCAAGAATTAGGCCAGCGCGAGCTAATCGCCGCGCAAGCCACCGCCGTGAAAGAGCTGGGCGAAATCGGTATCACCTCCTTAATCAACAAGGAAGAATTTCGCACTCGTTTTGAGGCCGCGCTGCCAACCTTGAACGCTGAGGATGTGGTGCAGTACTTAGAAGCCGGGCGGGCATTGGGCATCGTCACAGACTTAATGGGCCGCATTGGCGACTTCGAGTTTGATCCGAGCAAACTCAACGAGTTTCGCGGTTTTGTAGATGGCTTTGTGACTGAGTTAAACGACGCGAACTTAAGCGGCTTTCAACGCAGCGTGCAAGGCATTAACAACGCCGTTGCAAGCGCGGTGCAACGCGCCAACGAACTTGCAATTTCAGCAGGTTTAGCCGGTGCTAGCGAGAACGATTTAGCCCTCATTCGCGAATCGGGATTGCGTCGACTGAAGGACGTCGCGATTCAACTTGAGCGCGACATCATCAGCGCCGCAAGTCAGCTTTATAAGATCGAAGCCAGCGCGGAAGGCCTGCAATTGCAGCGCCTGATACAGGCCACCGAATTAGCGGGCAGCTTGCGCCAATTAAGCGAACAAAGGCCTGGGCAAGACGGCCTGAGTTTGGCAAGCGCTTTCCGCATTCCGCTGAGGGAATTCTTAGCCGATTTAGGCGTCATTATTGGCACCGATAGCCGCGCTATTGATTCACTGATTCAGGCCAGTTCGGTGCTGGGTGTGGAAGTCAGCCAGCTCGCCGCACAAGCAGGCGTGGAGCTGGGCAAACTGAGCGATGCCACCAGCTTGCTAAATGATGCCTTTGAGCGTGCATTACAGTCTTTGAGCGGCGATCAACGCACCGCCATTGAAGCACTGTTGCGAAACTTGGAAGGTGCTAGCACCGATGCCGGACGCGCCACCGCACAGGCGGCGTTAGAGGCATTCATCAACACCCTGCCGCTGAGCGTGCGCACCACACTAGCACCGCTGCTAAATGGCGTCGATACCACGTCGTTTGAAGACGCCAGCTTGGGCTATGCTGATATCACCGCCATCGCCACCAAAGAAAGCGCGCAATACCTAAGCGAATTGGCCGCCGCCTCGAAAGAACGTGAGCGCGAATTTCGCACCGCGCTGGAACCGGTTGTTACCGCAACTACCGGCGTGATGACTGCTGTGGACACCAGCGCCCGCAATCAAATTGCGCAAGCTGAAGCACGCGCCATTGCCGCAGAAGCCGCGCAGCGCGATACCGCCGCCGCTCTGCGCGATATTGCCGCCGCCCTCGCCGAATTACGCGGCGTTACCAACCGCCCCGGCGTGTTCGTTACGCCATGAGGAATTTATGAATATCATCCCACCCAGGCCCGTTGTGTTGGGCATCATTGACTTCACCGAAGGCACTGAATACCTAGGCACAGAACGCTATACCGCGCGCCCCACAGACGTGCATTCAAACGCCTATTTCGACGGCGTATTGAGGCACCCGCGTATCACCATCGGTGCCAGTTTCGTGCTGTGGCGCGCGGGCGTGGATAACCCGGTTAGCGCGGTCACCGAATTGATCATTAATAACTACGATGGCAGCTTTGATCACTGGCTTAATTACGACTGGAAAGGCAAGCCGATTCAGCTGTATATCGCCGAGTGTTTTCCAGAAGAAAGCCCCGCGTTTAGCAGCTTCGCTTTGATGCAGTCCCTGACCATTGAAAACCTAGTCCCCGAGGGGCTAAACACGATCAAAATTAGCGTCATAGATTTGATTGGGCGGCTACATGCCAAACAGGTCACGTTCCCGTTTGTGGGCGCGCCAAACGCCGAACTCAACGGCACCGCGCAAATGCTGCCATTGGGCGCAGTGCGCTACGCGCCAGCGGTACTTTACGAACACTTTCCCGGCGCTGGCACCGACTTTTTCATCATTTGCGACGTCGGCTTAGAAAGCTTTGAGTCCATCGATGCGATCTATGAAAATGGCGTGCAACGCTTCTTTCCTGCCGATGTGCAAGCCGGTGGTGTCGTTGGTTTTTTTAAGCCCACTGGGGCTAATTCCGCTGGGCAGTGGCAGCTAGAATTAAAGGGCATGAAGCGCCTGCCCGTGAACGGTGGTCTATGGGTGGAAACTTTGCATCAGGCCATCGAATGGCTGTTATTTGACCGGGCAAATGTGGATCCGGCTTTAGTTGACTTAAGCACGCTGAGCGCGATACCGGATGTAGCCGTTGTTTGGCACAACCGCCAACAGCACTACACCTGCGGCGCGTTGCTGCAATCCCTACTCGACAGCGTCAACGCAGTAGTTTATCAGCGCAACGATGGCGTTATTGCCTTCACTACGATGGACATTGGCACGCCCGGTAGCCCAACGGCGGGTTCCCCAGTGTTCGATTTGTCGGATCAAATCGACGACATCACCAACGTGCCAGACCTGGCACCAGGGCTAACAAAACACACGATTTACGATATTAATTACACCCGCAAATCACAATCCACCAACGCGCCCGGTAGCCTTCTGCAAAGCGCATTGGAGCGGGAGTATCTCACCGTTACATCGACTGCAATTCCGGATCTGCTGTACTACAACAGCTTTGAGCGGCCGCCCCGCCCCACATTGCTAAAGAGTGCGTTTAACCAAGCCGATAACGACAACTTGAATTATGGTCAACGCCGCTACTTCGCCCGCGCCTCCGCCACGCTATCGGTCGCGGAATTCATCGCCACAGAGTTCTGGCAGCTCTGGTTCGTAAAACACCCCCGCTACGGCTTAAGCGCAGGCGTCAACGCCCGCTTAGCCTCCGCCACATTTGACACCCGCACCCTACGCCTGGAGGCTACGCTATGGCACTGATCTCGATTCAAAACTACGCCAATGATGCGGCTAGCTTGTTGCAACACGCGGGTAATACTTGGTTATTGCCAATATCTAACCTCTACGGTCAGTTTGGTTATAAAAGGCCCGCGCGCATGCAATCGCTGGGTGGCTTCGCCGAATTAGTATTTTGGGTAGTTCTGCCA
>JAYVAQ010000592.1:0-4536 GCA_043750875.1 Rhodanobacteraceae bacterium | reverse complement strand
GCTATTCAAACTTTTTTGCAACCTTGAGGTTTTGTTGCAACTTTTAGTTTTTTTGCAATCCATATTTCGTGTGACGAAGATTTAACATGCCATTTGATCCGCTTTGTTTTAGCAACAAAAATATCCGGCGTAAATTTTGGGCATTTGCACTGAGTTCAGCACTAGTAGCCCCCGCCATCGCTAACGACATGTTTGAAGTTGTCGAAAAGCAAAACACGCCGAAGCAAATGACGCAAAACTGGGCCGCTCGTGGCGGAACATTGGCAATAAGTTTCAATACCGATTTGTTGCGGGAATTACAGATAACTCTGGGCGCTGATGGCTTGCGCCAAGCACAAGAATCGAGCGTTTTCCCGCTCAACCTCACCGATTCAGCCACCATTGAATTTGATGCACCTAACGGCAATTTCGAGCAATTTATTGGGGGTTCACTAGAATCTGCTGGCCGCTTTGAATGGACTATTGCCGGTAAAACTAAAAGTTTCGCTGGTTTTAGTGCACGTCCAAAATCGGGAACTCCGCGCGATCTGGAGATTCTTGACCGTGATGGCGTCGCGTGGTTTGTCAGTGATCACGTGCATTTCGAACTGCTCGACAATAAGACACGGCTTAGCATGCGCAATATGGACTTGCGACTGACCCGCACTGCTGCACTTTGGCTGGGCGATGCGAGGCTAACCGGCTTGGCCGTTGGCTCAATGGCATTTGACGCTCCAATTGTCGCGGCTTCAGTCATCAGGTTACCGCAATCGTGCGAAAGCCCGAACTGGCCGGGCAATTTATTGGATCCGAATCAGCCGAGCGCTGGAAATTATCAAGCGGATGTATTGCTGACTTCTATGGAAAAGTTGGATTACAAACGTTGCGTTGGAATTTGTGATGGCCCAGGCGGCGAACATGATGGGTTCGCGATTTTCGCGCCAACCGCCAGTTTAAGAAACACTAATACCGACAGCACTGCCGACGTGCCATGGCACGAAAAATTCTCGGGCACTTTCGCGCCGTTCGGCAATGATCAGCATCCATTTTTGGTGTGGAATATTTACCGAATTAGCGACGCCGGACAAATCGAGCACATCGCGCGCTCAGGTGTTAAACATGCTTATTTGACTATCAATGACGGCTGCACCGTCCAATGCGACAACAATCACATCCTTGGACGCAACTGTGGCGATGCCTATAGTTCCGGCAACAACGATGCAGCTATTGCGCTTGGCCCGCGCAGTGAAATCGTTCCCGCGCGGGGGATTTGGGCCCGCTGCGGTTCCATTTACGATAGCAACTGTGACGGCGTGAATGACAACCCGGTCTTAACCGGCAGTAGTAACCGCTTGTTAGTGCCCGAGTCGAAAATTAGCGATACCGAGCACTATCAGTATTTCTACGAAGCTTGGTACGTGGTTCGGGATGACGTAAATATAAAAAACACAATGGGCTCAAAGCGATTCACCCCAAGTTTTGGGGTGATTTGGACTGCAACTGAGGAACAGGAGTTTATTAACGGCCCGGTTATTGATCGTTGGGTTGATCCATTGAATCCAGGCGCTGGCAACATGACCGGCGAAGTAAACCTAATTAATGGCACGATAAAAGTTGCCGTACGCACCCAATTATTGCCGAACGGTAATACCCGCTATGACTATGCAGTAATGAATTTGGATTATCTCGAGGCGAATCTGGAAAGCATCGATGCGCTCAGCACCCGACTGCTGGGTAGTGCCGCAATTAGCGGCTTTTCCGTGCCCTCGAACCAAGCAACGATTAGCAATATATCGGTACGCGATGGAGATGACGCGATCGCTGATTGGGCCGAAGGGCGTGGCGGCTCCGTGCACTTTCGCGCGCGCACCCCCGACAGTGAGTTGGGCTGGTCGAGCCTATACAGTTTTTCGTTTGAAGCCACTACCACGCCGGTCGAGGGTAAAGTTTCGCTTTCTGGACGCGCGTTGAGCGAGGATGTACTTGTTGACCTGTTGGTGCCTGGAATTGACCCGAATAATTTGTTGATCGATGATTTTGAGTAGTGGCTTTTAAAGCCATTTTGGCTTTTGCTGCTCCTCTTTCATTTGCAACAACATTGAGATTCACGCCATTGCGCACGCAGGGCTGTGCAAAATCTAATTTCAAGGCACTATTCGCGCCACAATGAGGCATTGCCCTACTCGCAATATTTCCTAGCTTTGGAATCAGACCTATCTATGAGTGCAATTGAATTTGAAAACCAGCTGCAACAGCGTATTGGCCAAGTAGTCTTTGGTGCCGGTGCACTTGTGCGCAATTTGAGTGTCGCGCTAATCGCGGGTGGCCACGTATTATTGGAAGGCGTACCGGGCGTTGGTAAAACCCTACTTGCAAAAACGCTAGCGCAGGCCCTAGGTGGGCATTTTCGCCGAGTGCAATGCACGGCGGACTTAATGCCCTCGGATATCACCGGCATTCACGTCTATAGGCAAAACAAAGGCGAGTTTGAGCTAATCCCAGGGCCAATTTTTGGCAATGTGGTTTTGGTCGATGAAATTAACCGCACTGGGCCGAAAACACAGTCGGCACTTTTAGAGGCGATGGAGGAACGGCAAGTCAGCATTGATCGCAAACGCTATAGTTTGCCCGACGATTTTTTCCTAATCGCATCGCAGAACCCGCATGAATTTGAGGGGACTTACCCACTGCCAGAATCGCAGCTGGATCGCTTTCTGATGAAGTTAGAAGTGCCCTACCCTGAGGCAGACGTTGAGGCGCAGATTTTGCGCACTTACGACCAACCCGGCGGCGGCCATGGTGGCAGCGCGTTCGCGCCACTCGAATCCGGTGCTTTAGCCGCCGCACGCGCCAGCGTAAAAGCCATCCAAGTTTCTGAAGCTGTGTATGACTACGCAGTACGACTGGCGCGCGCGAGCCGGGAAGATGTG
This sequence comes from Rhodanobacteraceae bacterium, assembly GCA_043750875.1. GTDB lineage: Bacteria > Pseudomonadota > Gammaproteobacteria > Xanthomonadales > SZUA-5 > JANNYA01. Next base: position 1,627 of record JAYVAQ010000592.1, on the reverse strand, counting down.
CGCGTAGCATTAGGATTGTCTACCCGCGGATCCTTAGCGCTGATGCGCTGCGCCCGGGTACTAGCAGCGTTAAATGCACGCGAATTTGTCTTGCCAGATGATTTGAAAGCGCTATTGGCACAAGTTTTGGGGCATCGATTGGTATTGAAACCGGAAGCGAGCTTAGATGGCGCGAGTTCCGATCAGGTGGTTGCGGATTTGCTCAATCAGGTACCCGCGCCGCGTGATGCGGCTTAAGTAACACCGATGAGTCTAACGCCCCGGTTTTTATGGCTAGCAGCCCTCGTCGCCATTGCAGCGTCGTTCGGTATTTGGGTGGGCGGCGCGCTGGCACAGGCTTGGTTAATTCCGGCGCTTTTGCTGGTTGCACTGTTGTTAACAGAGCAAATTCTGACGCGTGCTTATCGCATAACTCTGGTACGCCATGCGCCCAGTAGTGTCGAATTAGGGCGTGATTTGCATATCACGTACCGTTTAAATGCAACCCCAGCGCGGGCGCTACAGCTTGATTTGGCGGAGGCCATACCCGAAGCGCTCAGTGGCGCCGATTGGCAACAGGACTATTTGTTGCAAGCGGCAAAGCCGCTGGAATTCAGTGTACGCCGCCAGACTTTAGAGCTGGCGAATTTGCACTTCGATCAGGTTAAAGCGCGGGTACTAGGCGTGTTTGGCTTGGCATGGTGGCCCCGTACACTGTCCGCGCCCACGCGTGTGCGAATAACGCCGCAAAGCTTGACGCAAGCGGAGCGGCGCCAATTTACCCGTGAATATGGCGAAAGCTCGCAACGCAAAAGTGGCCAAGGTTTGGAATTATTGACGTTGCGCGACTATCAGCCTGGGGACGCGCCACGTTCTATTGATTGGAAAGCCAGTGCCCGTTCGCTGGCGAATTCGGCCGTAGGCACGGCTGATACCGATTCGTTGAAAGTGCGGGTGATGAGTCAGGATCAAAATTTGGAGCTGACAATTTTGCTGGATATTGGCCGCCGCAGCCGTTTGGCGGTAGGGAATATGCGCAAATTTGACCACGCAATCAATATTGCCTCACGCCTTGCACAAGCCAGTTTGTCAGCCGGTGACACGCTGCATTTTATCGCCTACTCCGACCAACCAGTGGCGCAGCTGTATAACTTGCGCGGCAACAACGGCATTCGACGATTGCATCATGTTTTGAGTAATTTGACACATCAGCCAGAAGAATCAGACCCAATCAAAGCTGCCGGCATAGTGCTGCGCCGCTTACCTAGGCGCACGTTATTAGTGTGTTTGAGCGATACCGACAGCCCACCGGCACTAGAAAAACTTCTGCGCGCATTGGCCCTTTTGGGGCGCAAACATTTGCCGATGGTGGCGTGTTTGCAGGATCCGCAGCTTGCTGAAATTGCCGCACAACCGCGGCTTGCCGGTGCCGCACCTTGGCGTGCGCCGGCACAATTGCTGGCAGCTAACGAGCTAATCGCCGTGGAGCGCAGCGCCCGTGACCGTTTGAGCGCGCAAGGTGCCGTGGTCGTAAGCGCCATGCCGGAACGCATTGATGCCGCGATCTTGGGGGCGTACGTGGGCTTACGAAAAAGGCGGGCAGTATGAATCTTGATTGGCTGCGAACGCTGGTCCCGACCAAAAATCG
>JAYVAQ010000591.1:0-2567 GCA_043750875.1 Rhodanobacteraceae bacterium | reverse complement strand
AAAAAAATGCATAATCGCCGTCGCCGCGTCGCAGGCAACCGCGTCCATGCCAACATCATGCAGACGCCCTCGCAGCTTTTCAACGGCGGCACATTGCTCCCAGATGCGCGAGCGAAATCGCGCAAACAGGGCTGGCGGATCGCCTAATGGTGGAATCATAAAAGTGCTATTCGTAAGATGGGTACGACTGGTTGGATCGCGCCTTTCGCTTCGTGAGCAATGCTCATTGATCTAGCGCAGCCGAGATGACCCGAGAATGTTTTTAGCATATTGAAAATGAATTGTTGAGGTTTGATATTGCTCAAACATTGTTCAGCCTGTTTCAACGCCACTAAATTGCGCGGTTACTGCAGCCCTGAGCCCATTAGCTGCGTGCTTTATTGCGAATTTGACCCACAACATGATGAATGTTTGATCTGGCGCAAACTGCGCGCTGCCATTCCCTCTATCTTGGCTTCTTAAGCAGGTTTATCTCAATCGGAGGCCACGATGCGACCCCAACAAAAATTAAATATTCTGCAGCCGCTAAAATTTGTGATCACCGCCATCTCGATGATTATGGCCGTGGCGTATATCACCACGGCAGGCGGTGCGGTCGCGGCATCGAATGCGGCAACACCGTTCAAAAATAAAGCCGCCGGTGATTTCGGCCCGCCGCAAGGCAAGCCGATTCGTGCGGTCTTGACCAGCCCCCCACTGGTTCCACCACCGACCGGACGTAACTATCCGGCCAAGGTCATTGTTGAGCTGGAGGTAATCGAGAAAGATATGCCGATCTCAGAAGGCGTGAGTTATACGTTCTGGACATTTGGCGGCACTGTACCAGGTAGTTTCATCCGTGTGCGTCAGGGCGATACGGTTGAATTCCATCTTAAGAACAGCCCCACAGCAAAATGCCGCACAATATCGATTTGCACGGTGTAACGGGTCCGGGTGGCGGTGCCGCATCAAGCTTTACCGCGCCGGGACATGAATCACAATTTAGCTTTAAAGCATTGAACGAAGGAATTTATGTTTACCATTGCGCCACCGCGCCGGTCGGTATGCATGTGGCAAACGGTATGTATGGATTAATCCTGGTAGAACCTCCGGGTGGCTTACCAAAAGTGGATCACGAGTTCTATGTGATGCAAGGCGATTTCTACACCACTGGAAAATATCGCGAAAAAGGTTTGCAGCCTTTCGATATGGAAAAAGCGATTGATGAGCGGCCCACCTATGTATTGTTCAACGGCGCCGAAGGCTCACTTACGGGCGATAAAGCGCTAAATGTAAAGACCAATCAAACGGTTCGCATGTTTGTCGGCAACGGCGGCCCCAATCTGGTTTCCAGCTTTCATGTGATCGGCGAGATTTTTGATAACGTTCGCTATGAGGGCGGCAGCAATGTGCAACACAATGTGCAGACCACGCTGATTCCGGCGGGAGGCGCAGTGGTGGTCGAATTTCATACTGAAGTGCCCGGCAGCTATGTGTTGGTTGATCACTCGATTTTTCGTGCTTTCAATAAGGGCGCATTGGCTATCCTGAAAGTAAACGGGCCAGAGAACAAAGCGATTTATTCTGGCAAGGAACTCGACTCGGTGTATGTCGGCGATCGCTCCGCACCCAATCTTGCTGCGGTAACCGTCGCGGCAGCGGCTGCGGCCAGTGGTACGCTGACCTTGCAAGAGCAGAGCAATGCGGGCAAGGCGCTATTTAACGGCACCTGCTCGGTATGTCACCAAGCTAATGGCGAAGGCTTGGCGGGCGTATTCCCGCCACTGGCAAAGTCTGATTACATCGCGGCTGACCCAAAGCGAACGATCAATACCGTTTTGCACGGACTGTCCGGTAAGGTCACCGTTAATGGCAAGGAATACAACTCAGTGATGCCACCGATGAATCAGCTTAACGATGACGAGGTCGCCAATATACTCACTTACGTACTAAATAGCTGGGGTAATCCAGGCGGTAAGATCACGGCCGATGAAGTCAAAAAAATGCGCGCCATGCCTGCGCCTTCAGCCACCGCCGCCGCCGCTGCACACTAGCACTACCTCGCGTTCATAGCAATGAAACGGTATGGTGGTATGACTATTAGGCTAGCGGCGATGGGTCTTCTCATTGCCGCTGTTGGTGGAGCTAATGCGGCCAATGCTGATACCCCCGCAAACTACTTGGCGATTCCGGCAGGCAGTATCAGCAGCGTTCTCGCCAATGATGCAGCACCAGGGGCAACCCCGGTTGGTGCATTTTCGATTCGCGCAGCGCCAGTGACGAATGCGGAGTTTTTAGGTTTTGTCAGCGCGCACCGTCAATGGCAGCGAGGCCGCGCCCCGTCCACATTTGCCGATGTGCGCTACCTTAATAGCTGGCGCAGTGCCACAACGCCGGGTGAGGCGAATCTGCCGCAACAACCGGTTACCAGTGTGAGCTGGTTTGCGGCTCAGGCGTTCTGCGAAAATGAGGGCGCACGGCTACCCACCTGGTTTGAATGGGAATATCTGGCGGCGGCTGATGAACACAAACCCGATGCCAGAGGCGATCCGGCCTGGCAGGCACGCATTCTCTCCTGGTACTCGCGC
>JAYVAQ010000590.1:0-3291 GCA_043750875.1 Rhodanobacteraceae bacterium | reverse complement strand
ATTGCTTTGCACATCGAACAAAGTGCCGGTCTCGCCGCCTTCAAGTTCTACGTGTTGATAATCATTACTGCCAACGCGCACCTCAATTTGCTCGATCGCATTACTTACTTCAAACACGGCGGCGCTCAAGTCAATGCGATTTTGCACAAGATCAATTCTGACACCATCAGCGAGGTTAGCTTTCGGTTGCACACGATTTAGCGCAGCTACTTCCTCAGCCTCTTCGGCTTCTGGAATGCCATAAAGTGCGGTGTAGCGACTTAGTGCGACGCCAAAACGCAGCTTGTCGCCCAAATAGCTGGCACTGAGCGCGCCGTTACGGCTTTCCAGTGATGTGCCCGCCAACGGCGCATCCTGGTTTGGCACGTCGTAATCATCCTGATCGCGGTAAACGCCATCGGCATGCAACATCCAGGTACCGGAAGCAACTTCGGTACCTAAATCTAGGCGTACAGCGCCAAGTTTTTGATTAGCGCCGGTATCACCGCCGAGCTCGGCGCGGCCACGGAGACCGATTCTGGCCCGTTCCGGCAAGCGGCCATCAGCAATATTGACAATGCCGCCAATAGCACCTGGGCCATAAAGCAACGTGGCTGGCCCTTTAAGCACTTCGATTTGATCGGCTAAAAACGGCTCGATCGACACCGCGTGATCCGGGCTAACAGTGGAGGCATCCATACTCGCAATGCCACTACTCAATACCTGCACGCGCGAACCTTCCAGCCCGCGAATGATCGGCCGGCTCACGCCAGCACCAAAAAACGACGCTTGCACGCCGGGTAAGTGCTCCACCGCGCCACCGGCTTGCGCACCGGCAAGATCGGTCAAACGTTTGCCGCTAACAACTGCAACGGGCTGGACTGTTTGATCGGCGCGCTCGCCCAAGGGCGAAGCGGTCACGACAATCGCGTCTAGTTCCTTCGCGCCAGACTTCGCTGCTGCATCAGCCCAAACAGGCTGGCAAGCCGAGGCGATGGCAAAGGCCAAGGTGCATTTTTTAAAGTTTCGCGAGTAGCGCGAAGTGTCGATTTGCATAGCTTACTCCAACATTGATAATGCAACATTATAACGTTGTGTATTTTGAAGCAAGGGTAAATCGTCACGCCTACAACGCAAATTGCTTAGCTGCCCCGATAAGTCGAATAACTATAAGGCGAAATCAACAGGGGTACGTGGTAGTGCGACTGTGCTGCATCTATACCAAAACGCAGCACGACGACATCGAGAAACGCAGGTTCTTGCAAGATAATTCCGCGCGCGCGGTAGTAGGCACCTGCGTGAAACTGCAGCTGATACACGCCGCTGATGTAGTCTTCGCCTTGCAAAAGCGGTGCGTCACAGCGCCCATCGGCATTCGTCAGCGTGCGGTGAATCAAGCTTAGTTGCGTGCCATCCACTCGATACAGTTCAAGTTTGATCGCGCTGCCCGGGCAACCGTGTGCCGTATCCAGGATATGTGTAGTCAAACGGCCCATTTAATTTTCCTCGGTCAAATTTCCGACCATTCTGAATGCCCGCGCTTATCCATTCAAGCCGCAAATTCGCATAAATCTTTGATGCAACCGCACCATACAGCCATCATTTGATTGAAATAAATGACGAAAGTGTTACAAACCCACACCGGCATCGCGACGCCTTGCCCATGTTTCCACACCAGAGTATCCGTTGATATGCCATTACCGTCCCATTCCCTCACCCAGCGTCTAGTCACATTCTTAATTGTCAGTACTGGATTAATCGCCAGTGCAATAAGCCACGCGCAATTTCTTTCCGCGCCCCAGGTGCTGCGCGAAAGCCAGTTTGAATACAAAACTCTGACTCCAGCCACGTCCACGCCCACATTTTTAACGCAAGCGAATGCCGAAGGCGCGTTGCGATTTAGTTTTGTAGGTGATAATTCTTTTGGCGACCCTTTAAACCCGACAATCGTATCGATTTATGCGCGAACACTAGCGCTACCAAGCACCTATCTTTATCAAACTGTTGCCGCGACCTCGAGTGCAACCGCATTTGTCAACCAACTGAATGTGCAAGCCGCGCTGGGTTATCGCTTTTTTGGCGATCAGATTTATTCCGGTGTGGTGGCATCGGTGTTGGTTAAAGAAAGCAACAATGCCGCCTATCACTACAAAGCCCTGACACCCGCGACAGACGCTGCGGCATTTCTCGCCTTGATCAACAGCGAAGGTGCGCTCGGCTATCAGTTTCAAGGCAATGTAGGTTTTGACGCTGGCGGCGGTAGTTTTGTCTTTTCATCGCTGTTTTCGCGCAACACCGCCACGCCAACCAGCTACGTTTATGAAACCGCGCCGACTTCAGCAAGCGCTGCAGCGTTAGTTAGCCAAGCCAATGCTCAGGGCGCGCGTAATTTTCTTTATCGAGGCGGAATAGTGTTCGGCAGCGTAGCTTTTGTAACGCTATCACTGTACGAGAAAGACAATACGCGTGGTGACACTTTCCGTTATGAACACCTGCCCCGCAGCACAACCGCCGCCAATTTTCTCAGCCAATTGAATAGCCAAGGCGCGCGCCGTTTTCGTTACTTTGGTGATGTCGGCTTTGCCGATGAATCGTCTGCTTCTTTATATGCCAGTGTCGCGCCGATATTAATTACTGGCTTCGAAAACTAGACGACGCTGATTTAATCTGACAGACCCGCCAGCACAACGCTGTGCGCCCGCAGCGCCAGCGCTTTGCGATCAAGCCCAGCGTCGGCGTTAATCGCATCCGCAAAGCGCAGCTCAATCACTGCGCCTTTGCTACGCAGAAACGCCCAAGCGTGTGCGCCCGCGTGCATATCGCCGTAATAGGCATAGCCGTCGCGATCCAGTTGACTGCGAACTGGCTTGCCATCAACGGCAAGTACGCGGATTGTCACAGGCTGCACTGCCCGTGCGCTGAGGCCATCATCTTCAACAAATAGAATGCCAAATATTGAAGATTTAAACGGCAAAACATCGCTGCCATCACTGGTGGTGCCTTCTGGAAATAAGATTAACGACCGTCCACTGCGCAACTGCGCGGCAATGCTATCGGTGACCGCCCGCCCGGCACGCGGGTCACGGCTGATAAACACCGTTTGCTGCAGGCGCGCCATAAAACCCGCAACCGGCCAACGCGCCATATCGTCTTTAGCCACAAACGAGCCTTTCAGCACACTGCCCAGCACTGGAATATCAAAATGCGAAACGTGGTTACTGACATACACCATGCGGCTCGCGCACATGGGTGCACCTTTGACTTGTACGCGCACTCCAATCAGCGCGCACACGCCACGATGCCAGAACTTGG
>JAYVAQ010000589.1:0-4716 GCA_043750875.1 Rhodanobacteraceae bacterium | reverse complement strand
GTTGCTTTGCTCAGGCCTGCCCACGCTTCACGATTTTTGCTTGGCTTTGTGGCGTCGGCCTACCTGCATTATTTCGAGCTGCTGCTTCGCGTCGCCGTCGGCTTGGCTTTTGTGGTGCACGCATCCCGCATGATGTTTGGCGAGCTCTTCACTCTATTTGGTTGGCTTCTTATTGGCACCACCGCGGTTCTATTTTGCATGCCGTGGCGATGGCATCGTCGGTTCGCGCAGTGGGGCGTCCCATACGCTGTGCGCTATCTCCCATTTGTTGCGATTGGCTCGCTGGCTATGGGCGTGGCAATCCTTGTTTGTTCGGTGGCTAGTGTCTGGTCATGAATAAATCTAAGGCAGATTGTGCTCGCTGAATTCAACTAGACTTTAGCGCTTTAGCGGGGGCAAATAGATGTTCAAACAGCTCTTTCAGCGGCTCTCAGTAGCGCCTACTTTGCCCAAAACACAAGCCGCCGCGCGCAAATTCGATGTTGCGGATTTTTATCGCGGGCCAGTGCCAGAGGCGGACAACGCGCAGACTGATGCGGCGATGGCGTTGGACGAAAAATTGCGCCAAGCGTATTTTTGGATCGTCAATACCGCGATTCTTTCCCCACATTACGATGTCGAATACCTGAGCGAGCCAGCGCCGCAGTTTTTGATCGGCGATAAAAAATCTAGACTCACTTTGCCGACCGCACAGAGTTATTCCAGCTATGTTTTGCTGCCATTGCTGAGCTTCGCGACCCAGCGCAAATGCCTATTTGTCGGCGGCCCGGGCCGTGGCAAGACCGCGAGCGCAATTTTAATGGGCGTGTTGGCGGGCTATCCGGTTCGCGAGGTGAAGCGCGCGATGCAGCACGGACATCCACAAATGACGATCGCAGATTTGCTCGGGAATCCGCTACCCGCTGATCTCATGCGCGCGGAAAGTACGCGCGATATCCGCATTAGTTGGCGGCGTTGGTTATCGATGCGAGTCAAAATTATTGACGAGTACAACCGTATCCCGACCCGCACGCAAAGCGCGCTGTTAACGCTGATGGGCGATGGTTACGCAGAACTAATGGACCAAATCTTTGAGAGCCCGCCTTCAGCGTGGTTTTTAACGGCGAACGATGATCAAGGCGGCGGTACCTATCAGGTGATTGACGCACTGCGTGATCGTATTGACGTCATCGTGCAGGCATTGCCGTTTAATCCGCGCTTTCTAGATCAGCTGCTGATGCGGATTGAGGAAAATCTGCAGCCTGAGCAAGCGGTGCCCGCGCAGATTGTTTTCACCGAAGCTGAGCTGGATCAAATGCAGGCGCAGGTGCGCGAAGTTGCGATCCCGGTGCCAGTGCGGCGGCGCTTGGAGTTTTTTGCTAGTCAGTTTGAGCTTGCGGAAGCCGCGGCTGAGCAGTTTGAGTACAAAGGCAAAGACACCGCGCGCCTTGCGGGTACCGATTGGGCGTGGCTGACTGCCCAAGACACTGGCCGTGATCGCATGAAAGATTTGGGTTGTCAGACCAAAAATGGCCTGTCAGTGCGCAATTTGATGACGCTGCTGATTTACGCGAAAGCGATGGCTTTTTTTCGTGGGCAAACTGAAGTGGCATTGGAAGACTTGCGCCAAGTATTGCCGTTTGTATTGAACGATAAGCTTAAGCCAGATTTAGATGCGCCGTTTTTTGCAGTGCCGAATAACGCGATGTTTAAAAGCGATCGAATCGGTTGGCTACGCCAGCTATTTGATGCTGCATGCGCAGAATATGATCGCCTTGATTTGGATCGCACCGATCCGGTGGGTGCGCTTGCGGCGCAATTTGCCCAGGGTTTGGAAGGCTTGAGCGAGAAAGATGCGGTGCGGCGTTTGACCGACATCGAGCGCCAAGTAGCGCAGCTTGCGCAGGGGCGCAAACTTTACGGACCGCTGCACGATGATTTGATGCTGTTGAAATATCTACATCAACGCTATCGCAATTATTTGCTGTGGGTGCGTCAACAATGAGTGCGCGGCTAGCCCAAAATGCCAGCGAAAACGCGCTACACGCGGCCTTGCGCGACCGCCGTGACTATTTCAACGCGCGCTTTGAAACCGCGCGCCATGCAGCACCTCGCCTTAACTCGAACGCGCTGTTTGACTTTATTCGGGTAGCGATTGCGCCGTTGACATCCACCATTGAAGCGCGCCAGCCAGAACTCGTGCCAGCGGTTGTGGATGCGGGCTTCGAAGTGGGCGTGAGCTTGGTTAGCGCGGGAATTTGGCCTAGCTCGCCGAAATTGATGTTGCTCAAACGCGCGTACACCAGCACCTTATGCGCGCTAAGCCAGGCGATCGCGGCCGAACCACAGCGGCTGCTTTTCAGGCTTACGAATGCAGTGTTGACGCCGGGTTTAAATGCCGAGCTTTGGCTAGCCTGCATGGAAGGCATTGCCGGAGCGTTAGCGACACCGGCGCAAGTCTTAGACGCTGGCATTGTTTGTGCTTGGCGCTGCGGTTTAGCACATTACCGCGATGCGGCGTTGGCGCGCATGGAGCAATTGCCACCTGCCGCGCTTTTGGCGCTATTTGCGCCCAAGCAGGGCGATGTAGACGCGCTAAAAGTGGCGTTGCACACGCAGCGCTGGTACCGCGCCGATGCGCCGCTGGCAAAGAATCAAATTGCTGTGCGCGTCGGCGCTTTTGTCGGTTTGGGCGGGCTATTTAGTGCGCCGCCCACGGTGTGCTCGGACGGGGTTGATCTCTATGTCAGCAGTGGCGCCGCACAATGGTTGCTGATTGCCGACAGTTACGGTCTGAGCTTGCATGGTGCGTTGCCGGAAGAATTAGCCGCGATTGCGCCGCAAAAAATGCCGCCACCGGGGTTTGCCAAAATTCTGCGCTGGCAGAATCCACGCGCACCCACAGGGCAACTGGTCGAGTTAACGCGTTGGGGTGCGATCACCAGTTTCGCGAGCACAGCGGACACTTACGCGATTACGCACGCCCGGAGCTACGCAGTCACGCTTATTGCTAAATCCGGATGAGCAATGTTCCCAGTAACAACGCCGCGCAAATTAGCGCGGCGGAAAAACGCTGGCAACAAGCTTGGCCGCAGGCGCTTAGCAGTTGGAGCAAATACACACGTTTAAGCGACCCGATTTGGTGCCGCACGGCGGCGGCGGCAAAGCTTGAGGGCTTGACGGCCAGTTTCGCGATGATTCGACTGGTGGATCAGCGAGTGGTGATTGACTTGGCGCAGCTGTGTCAAGGTGGCTTAGATGCTTATGCGGTGCAGGTATTGGCGCACGAAATTGGCCACCATATCTATGCGCCGGGCAATTTAAGTGACCACGTGCGCGCGATTGCGCGCATCCGTAGGGCGTTGATAGATCAAGGGCACCGCGCTGCAATGATCGCGAATCTATATACCGATCTATTGATCAATGACCGCCTGCAGCGCAGCGCGGAGCTGGATATGGCCGCGGTTTTTAGCCATTTGGTGCGCAATGATCCCGAACAAACCTCCTTGCTTTGGCGGGTTTACTTACGTGTTTACGAGCTACTTTGGCAACTTCCAAGCCGCAGCTTATGTTTGCAGCCCTTGCCCGACAATGCCGAGGGCGACGCGCGTTTGGGCGCGCGGTTGGTGCGCCATTACGCAGGCGATTGGCTACGTGGTGCGGCGCCTTTTGCAATGTTGATGTATCCGCATTTGATCGCCGATCAAGCCGATTCCAACTCATCTATTTGCCAAGGCAAACAGAATGCAGCAGCGCTCGACAAGTTGATGGATACCGAAGGCGCTGGCTTGGATGGCGAACCGTATGGCCTGACCGAAATGGACGCGGATGAGTACGCAGGTGTGCATCCATCACTGGATCCAGCACTTAACGGTGCGGCGATTGATTGCGACGCCATACCCGACGCGGCGGCCGATGCGCGCGCCAAAGCCGCGCAAGCACAAGCGCAGCAAAGTCATGGGCAGGCACGCGACCCATTTGAATATGGCGAATTACTGCGCGCTGCGGGTATTAAAATTTCACCGAAATTGGCGACGATTCAGTACTACCGCGAACGCGCATTGCCGCATCTGATTGCCTTTCCCACGCGTCCAGCGCCACTGAGTCAGGAGCTAATCCCGGAAGGCACCAGCCCCTGGGAAGTGGGTGAGCCGTTTGATGAAATTGACTGGCTGCAGTCGTTATTAATTTGCCCAGTGCCGATTCCGGGCGTAACCACAGTGCGGCGTGAGTACGGCCTAAGCCCCGGCTCAGAACCGGCGCGTGTGCCGATTGATCTGGATATTTATGTGGATAGCTCCGGTTCCATGCCCGATCCGGCGCGCAGTTTCTCGTATCCGGCGCTGGCGGGCGCGGTGATTGCGCTGTCGGCGCTGCGAACTGGTGCGCGCGTACAAGTCACTTTGTGGAGCGGAAAGAATCAGCTGATGAGCACGCCCGGTTTTGTGCGCGAGGAAGATCCTATTTTGGCGGTATTGACCGGCTGCATTGGCGGCGGCACCCAGTTTCCATTGCCAAAACTGCGTGATAGCTATTCTGCGCGCAGTAAATTTGATCGCCCGGCGCATATTTTGGTGGTGTCGGATGATGGCGCGTCGACCATGTTTGATAGCCCCGATGAACGCGGTGTTTCTGGATTTGAGGTGTGTAGAACTGCGTTGGAAAAGGCGCGCGGCGGTGGCACGCTGGTATTGCAGCTAGATCCACAGTGGGAAGCGCGAACCGTCAAAGTGGGCC
>JAYVAQ010000588.1:0-10051 GCA_043750875.1 Rhodanobacteraceae bacterium | reverse complement strand
TACTGCGCATTTGCTGGGCGGTTTGGCGAGTATGGCGTTGTTACTTTACTGCGCATTGATAGCGCACCGCAGAAATTCAGCGCCGTATCAGCGCAGGCCCAGCATTGCACCGATTTTGGTGCAGCTTGGCATCGTCTTACTGGTGGCACAAATTACCTTGGGCGGTTGGGTCAGCACGAATTACGCCGCTTTGGCCTGCCCGGACTTCCCAAAATGCAAAGGCGAATGGCTGCCCGAAACAGATTTCAAAGAAGGCTTTGTAGTCTGGCGCGAAATTGGCGTGAACTACGAGGGCGGCGTACTGGATGCGCCTGCGCGTACGGCCGTGCATTTAACCCACCGCATCGGCGCAATTGTGGTGAGCTGCTATTTATTATTGCTGGCATTTTTGGCGCTGCGCCCCAAATCGGCATCACTTTTTCCCGGCGGCGATATTCGCACCCCTGCACTATTAATGAGTGCTTGTTTGCTGACACAACTTTGTCTTGGCATCGGCAATATCATCTTTGCACTGCCACTATGGGTAGCAGTCGGCCACAACGCGATGGCGGCTATGTTGCTGGCCAGCATGATTTGGTTGTGGTGGCGAAATTCGGCGTCAGATGGGGTAAGGGCTTGAGGAAGCGGACCCCACATTGCCCTCTCAGCGGGGATTTATTTTCAGTATTTGGCAAACTCCCGCGCTAACTGCCCGGCGCGGCCAATCAGCTGGCGGTGATCCGTCAATTCCGCGCTCAACCGCTCCAGGAGCGCCAAGCGATCTACGCCGCCACGCGCATCGATCAATTGGCGGTCCAAGCATTCAAGTAACGCGCGGCCCACGCTTTGGAACAATAGCCCGTAGGCAACGGCGTGCAGCGCGCCACCACCCAGCGTGCCGAGCCCGGGAAAAGCCTTTGCCGCGTTGCCGGCAATCGCTAACAGCAAGGTAATCGAGCCCTTGAGCTTGCCACCGAGCAGCGCTAACAAATCATCAATGTCCAACTTGTTCATGCTGATGCCATACAGCTCGGTCAAGGCTTTCACCAAGCCAAATGACAGCGCGCCCTGAATCACCAAATCACTGCCTGGGGCGACCGAGGCCATCGCGCCAATCATCGCGCGCCGGGTGTATTGCGCAACGATGCGCTCACCTTGACTTAGTCGGCGCGTGTGTTCGGCGCGATTTAGTTTTAGATCCAGGGCATTTAACACCGCATGGCTGCGCGCAGGTTCCAGTTTGGCTTTATTGGCGTAATTTTCCTTGGCAAATTGCACTAGCTTTGCTTGCAGCGGCGCAACCTTGGCCGGGACCGAACGCAGGCGCTGAGTTTCCAGACCGAGCGCGTCAATCACGCCCACACTCTCATCGTAGCCAGCGCTCACCGGGATCGCATCGGCACCAAATTTCTCTTTCAGCCTATGCAGTAATTGCGCCAATTCTGCCGCTGTGTAACGGTCAATCTTATTAAGGATCAGCCACACTGGCTTGCCGAACGCCAGCAGCCATTGCCACTCCGCCGCTTGTGCGCGGGAAAGATCACCCGTCACCACCAGCGCCACGACGTGCGCTCGTAAGGCTTCCTCCCGCGCCAGCACACCGCGCGCTTGTGCCTGCGCTTCATTGGTGCCGGGCACGTCTGAGATCATCAACGCTTGCCCCAATTCTCCGAGCAATGGCACACGATAGAGAGTCGCCTGCAAAGTGGTACCGCCCGTGACCGAAACCTCAATCGCGTCCCCAGTAAGCGCGCGAATTAAACTAGATTTGCCGGTGCTAATTTCGCCAAAAAGCGCCAAATACAGCTCATTCGAGCTAGATCTTCGATCAAGCTCTGCTAATTCCTCATTGACTTCCGCCAGCATTGACTGTGTCTGTTCCGCGCTTGCGCCGTCCGTGGTGCGAGCGTTCTCGCCCTCCAAAGACTGCGCGCCGCTCAACGCCTCTACGCGTGCCACAACCGCTTCGCGCGTGATGGCCTGACTCAATGCTGGCTTTATTTTGGTAGGCCGCAACAGCCGCCACAGCAAATACGCCAACGCGAGCGCGACACCGATCAGCGCCGCCGCCAACGGGTAAGCAACCCACGCCGGTAGCCGCGCAAGACGTTCTTGAATACTCAGCGCGGTGTCAGTCAACTGCACCAAGGTGATTGCCAAGCCACCCAACACGATCACCACCAACGCCGCAAGCAGCAAACGGATTGCGGTGGAGGCTTGCCGTGGCAAAACCGAGTGTTGTGATTCGGAGTTGGGTAGTGTGGGGCGCATGACAGATTTAGTTCAATCTTTGCTTAGTTAAACAGCGCGATAGTGCGCGCAGCCGCCGCTTTGGTGCAAACTTCTACGGCGCGCCGGGCGCAGCTCGAGATAAGGACGTATCAATGCGGTATTTTGGTGCGTTACTAGCCCAGCTGCTAACGCTTGGCTGTTTTTTTGGCTGTTTGGCACACGCTGACGACGCGCGATTTGCGCCCAGAATGCAACGCTATTCCACGCAAGATGGCCTGCCCTCCAATCGCGTCACCGCCGTAGTTCAGGATCAGCAACGCTATATTTGGGTAGCAACGGAACGCGGCGCGGTGCGATTTGATGGCATTTCCTTCACGGCAATTAATCCGGCTGCGGGTGTGCCAGATGTCAGCACGGAAACGCTGTTTGTCGACCAACAAGATCGCCTATGGCTGGGTGTTACCGACCACGGCATGTGCGCACTGCAGGCGGATCGTCTACACAGTATTTGTTTTAATGCCCGGGCCAAAATACCGCACAAACTGCCCGGCAATGATGTTTTTGCGGTAACCGAATTTGGTGGCCGGATTTGGCTCGCGCTGTTTGGCCAGGGCTTAGTCGAAGTCGACGCGGTTACGCTTGCCGTCATTAAAACTCATGCGTTGAACAATCCAGACATCGTCGCTGCAACCAGCACCGCGAACGCCGCTTACTTCGCCAGCTTTTCTGGTTATGTCAGCGAAATTACTTTAAATGATGCTAAGCCGATGCTTAGCCAAGATGTGTACAAAAGTACTGCTCGCATTATCACTATCCATGCTGAAAAGAACGCTCTTTGGCTAGGCTTAGGCGAGTCGGCTGGCGCGGTCAAAATCGCGCTAAATGGAACAGCGCTCAACGCCGCTAAGCGAATTGAAATTACCTCGTTAGGGGCGCAAACCGTGTTAACCATCGCGCGCGCTGAAAACCGGATTTATCTCGGTAGCGAGCGCGGGCTGACTATCTATGAAGCAGGTCAAACACGCACAATTCGTGCCACGCCCGGCGCGCATAACGCACTGCCAGAAGGACTTCTGAACGGGCTATTGGTCGACCACGAGGGCGGGCTTTGGATTTCTAGCTCTGGCTCAGGGCTTGCACACTGGGCTTCGCAAACTCAAGGTCGTACCTGGCTGGAGCGCGGCGAGGGTGGGCTGCCCGGTAGCCACGTCGCTGGTGCAAGTGGTGCGCAAAGCGGCGTGATCTGGGTGGCGATGCACGATAGCGGAGTGGTGGGCGTTTTTCCGGATGCGACCTTCGAGCGTCTGCCGGTTGACGAAAAAGGCAGCTCCGGCTTGCCTAGCCGCTTGACTAAAGCCATTAGCGCGCAAGGCGTTGGCGCGGACGAATTGGTTTGGATTGGGCATCAGCGTGGCCTGTCACAATACTCACCAAGCACTAAAAAATTCCGCCACTGGCAAAACAACGGCGCGGGGAAAGTGGTGGATTTGCTTGCGCCCAATGGCAGCGGTGGCATGTGGCTTGTCAGTCAGCGCTCCGAACTTTTTGAGATTGATGCTAATTTTGCCGAGCTGAGTCGCGGCAATCGCTATGTCACCGGCGGCGATACTGAGCAAATCGGGGTGCAGGCAGACAAAATATTATTGGCGGGAATAACTGGCTTGCGCGAGCTCAAAAAAGATGCTCGAAACCAATTGCAGGTCGCTCGACATCCAATCACTGAACACGTGTACGCCTTCGCAGAGTGCCCCGATGCCCTGTGGGCGGCCTTGGATAATCGCCTGATTGCACTGGATAAAGACAGCTTAGTTGCACGCTATTCTGTGGCGCGCCCCGCTGGCCTAGCCTCCGACATTGGCGGCATGGCGTGCATTAAAGACACTCTGTGGTTCGCCGGCCCAGGCGGCCTTTGGCGCCTTGCAAAAGGCGCGGCCCAGGCCGAGCGTATCGTCGATGGCATTTCGCTCGTTGAGTTGGGTGACTACCCGTTCGCTACTTTGGATCATGCCTTCTTAATTGGATCGGTGAACGGGCTTTTGCGTTTTGAGCCTGAACTAAGCGACCGACCGGCGACAAAATTCCCCCTTTGGTTGAACGATCAAAGCACAGGCACACGCCTCGAAAAGCGCATTGATCTGCCGTGGCAAGAGCCCAAATTGACCGTTGAAGCGCATGCGCTGAGCTATTCCGCGCCTGCGCGTCTGCAGTATCAATTTCAGTTGCGGCCTGGCCCAGACGCTGCGTTTGGCACTGAACGCCGCGTTGATTTGGCAGGTTTAGCACCAGGTTCGTACCAACTATTTGCGCGCGCGCGCAATGCTCAGGGCGTTTTGGCAAGCGCGCCCGCGCTTGAGATCGTACTGCCTGCGCCGCCTTGGCAACGCTGGTATGCGCGGCTGGCATTTGCGCTGGTGTTGCTTGGTTTCGCGGCGATTTTAGGCGCGTGGCTGTCGAAACGCCGTCTTCAGCGTCGTTCGCGCTTGGAAAGCGCACGCCACACCGAGCAACTGGCGCTTGCGCGCACGGAAACGTTGGGCTACATCAGTCACGAGATGCGCAATTTGCTCAACGGCGTTACCGGCAATGCTGAGTTACTCGCCGCGAGTTCGGATCCGACACAACAGCTCAAGCTGACCGGGCGGATCGTGCATGCTGGAAAAGCGCTGGCGCAATTGTTGGATGACGCGCTAGATCACACCAAATTGGTGGTGCATAGACTGGATTTAAATTCCGCGCCGTTTGATTTGTCAGAGCTGCTTTACGACGCCTTTGAAAGTCAACGCGCAAGCGCGCAGAGCAAGGGTCTGCGCTTCGAGTACGAATTTGTCGAGGTGGAGCGCAGTTGTGAAAGCGATGCCGGGCGCATCCGCCAAATTTTGGTCAACCTGCTGTGTAACGCCGTCAAATTCACGCAATCTGGTTATGTACACATGCAAGCTAGTTACCACTCGGGCGCATTGCACGTGTGCGTTTCCGACAGCGGCCCTGGGATTCCAGCATTAGCACGCAGCGATATTTTCAAACCTTATGTGCGCCTTAATCGCCGTGCGCGCGGCAGTGGTTTGGGGCTAGCGATCAGCGCTGAATTAGCGCGTGCGTTGGGCGGCACCCTGACACTTCGAGAAAATTCAGAAAACCCCGCTGCAACTGGCGCGTCCGGCAGCAAGTTTGATTTGGTTTTGCCGCTGTTGACGGTGTCAGCCGTGATCGAGAACGCGCAACAATGCATGCCCGGCCTCAATATTTTAGTTGTCGAGGACGAAGCCGACAATCAAGTGCTAATCGCGGAACTGTTGCGCAGCGCAGGCCATACTGTCGTGGTGGCGGACGATAGTTTTGCCGCGCTCGCTGCGGTTGCGACCGCGACCGCACGCTTTGATGTGGTGCTGATGGATTTGGATTTGAATGACAGTTCTGGCTTGGATCTAGCGCCGATTTTGGCGGCGCAAGAAAATATGCGTACGGTTCCGATAATTGCGTTGTCCGGCCGCGCCGATCAGAACGATCGCAATGCCTGTGTCCGGGCGGGCATGCTTGAACATGTGGCGAAGCCGTATCGCTTGCAATTGATCCATGCGGCAATTCGGCGGGCTTTGAAGATCGAACTGCCTTCTGTTTAAAATTGTCTTAGATACACGGGAAAATCTCAAGGTTAAAAGGCACCAACTCGCCTGAAAACCGTTCATGCTGAGCCTGTCGAAGCATGTAGCGTTATGTTTAGTGATGCTCGATGGCTTCGTTAGTAACTGTACGGCTCTGCCCTTCGACGGGCTCAGGGCGAACGGTTCCAAGAGTGAAAATATCAAACACATTTTTGACCAGATTCGTAATCGATGAGTCAAATCCCTAAACACAACGCAAAGTTTGACGCGACTTTGCCTGCGCATATAGATAGCATTCGGGCATGAACACACCGAAAAAGCTCTACAAAGTCATTTTTTTGAATCATGGCAAAGTCTATGAGATTTATGCCAAACGCATTGCCGCCAGTGATTTGTACGGATTCACCTACGTCGCAGAGCTCAGTTTTTCCAGTAGCGACGGCTTGTTAGTCGATCCGACCGAAGAAAAACTCAAGGAAGAATTTGCTGGCACGCAAGCGCTACATCTACCGATGCACAGCATTGTTCGCGTTGAGGAGGTGCTCGAGCGCGGCGTCGCAAAGATTCGCGACCAGCATACCGGTGAGAAAATCATGCCCTTCCCAGGAGCCATGCGCGCGCCTGTCAAACCGCCAAGCGATTCCGGAAACTAACACTTGGAGCCGTGGCTGCTCGACCTAGCGCTTGTTGCTGCGGGTTTTTTTGCGGGTTTGGTCGATGCCATGGTGGGCGGCGGCGGGCTGATTCAA
The DNA here is from genome assembly GCA_043750875.1 of Rhodanobacteraceae bacterium. Classification (GTDB taxonomy): domain Bacteria; phylum Pseudomonadota; class Gammaproteobacteria; order Xanthomonadales; family SZUA-5; genus JANNYA01. Next base: position 3,489 of record JAYVAQ010000588.1, on the reverse strand, counting down.
GTGCCCGCGTTGGTCGCGTTGTTCCCATTTGTCGCACCCGCCAGCATTATGGGGACCAGCAAATTTGCCGGTGTATTTGGCACGGCGGCGGCATTTATTCAATACGCTCGGCGGATCGCACTGCCGAAACGCGCCTTGCTGATTGCAAGCCTTACCGCGGGCGTTGGCGCAGTTACCGGCGCTTGGCTATTGACCAAAATCAGCCGAGCCCAATTTGACTTGCTGTTGCCAATTTTGCTCACTGGCATTTTTATCTACACTTTGGTGCGCAAAGATTTAGGACAAACGCACGCGCCCAAGTTTCAGGGCGGCAAGCTGGACGCCGCGAGCGCGGGCACCGGCGTCACTTTGGGGCTCTACGATGGCTTTTTCGGACCGGGCACCGGCAGTTTCCTAGTATTTATCTACGTGCGCGTGTTCGGCTTCGATTTTGTCCATGCATCGGCGATGGCCAAAGGCGTGAATGTCGCTTGCAATGCCTTCGCGCTGGTGTTTTTCATCGCACTCGGGCATTTGCTTTGGCAGAACGCGGTTTGGCTGGCGGTAGCCAACTTAGCCGGTGGCATCGTCGGTTCGCATTTAGCGCTGCGCTACGGCAGCGTTTGGATGCGCCGGGTGTTTATGGTGGTGGTCGCGGCGCTTATATTAAATATGCTGCGCAAGTTTTTTAGCGGTTAGTTCGGGCTGCCGGCAAACGCACTAATTTCTTTGAGCGCTTGCGCCATGCGCAATTTGATGTCGATGACAATTTCAGAGGCCTGTGTGCCCCCCTCCACCGACACCTCACTACCCGGCATCGCCGCTTCCAACAACACCTCAGCCTGCGCGTCGTTGACAAATTGCTCTAAATAAACGTAACCGCGAATCAATGCTTCTCGCAACACAGGCTGGCCCGCACCTAAATGTGAAAGCGCTGACTTCGTCGCTTCGCGAATTGCGGTCTTAGAATGTGGCAAGAAGGATTCGGCGAAGCCCAAATTGCCGGGTTCAATATTCGCCAACATTTTTGAATAGTCATTTAGTACTTTAGTAGCTAGCGCAAGCATGCAACGAACTTTCCTGTTGACTCATATGCCCAGGCCAATTTACCAAGGCAACTAAGTTTTTCAAAATTATTAAGTGGTGCTATGTACAGCATTAAAATAGCTTTAGGCAATAGTGCTCAAGCAGCACGACCAGCACCGGCAATGCTTACGCCTTGTATCGGTGTGTGTGAAATCAACGCAGTCAATGAGTGTTCTGGCTGCCACCGAAGTTTGGCTGAAATTGCCGCTTGGTCTAGCATGACCGACGCCGCACGCGCGCAAATTATGGCCCGGCTCGCTCACCACGAGGCGGATTAAGCGGCAATGAATCGGTTCAGCGAAACGGCATTGACGGCAGCCCTGCTGACTGAGCCACCCAGCGGTATGGGCTGGAATTTCAACGACTGGAACGATGTTTTGGAGGCCGACAAGCTGCGCGAGGCGGCCGTATTGATTGGCCTAATTCCGCGCGAATCGGGTTGGCAGGTGTTGTTAACCCGACGCACCGAGCATATGTCTAGCCACGCTGGGCAAGTTGCCTTTCCCGGTGGCCGCGTGGATCAAAATGATCAGGGGCATATTGCCGCAGCTTTACGCGAAACCGCCGAGGAAGTGGGAATCGCAAGTTCGCAAATCCGCCCGATTGGCTTTCTGGAGCGTTTTGCGACCATTTCCAATTTTATCGTGACACCGGTCGTCGCGATTTTGAGCATCGACATTAGCCCCACACCGCAGCAATCTGAGGTTGCCGCCATTTTTGAAGCGCCGCTCGATTTGTTTTTGGACCCACTACAGCGCCGTACCGAAAGCCGCGAATACTTAGGCCGCGTGCGCAGCACTACCGTGTTCCAATTTGGCGAGCACCGCATCTGGGGCGCTACCGCCTCGATGATGGTGAATTTTGTTGAGCGCTTACGCGCGAGTTCGTAGTTGCGTTTAGCTGCTTTGGCGGCTTGGTCGATATCAGCAATGGCTTACTGACCATTTACCGGCACAACGGCACGCAATTCAATGCGCCAGAAATCGTCCGTGCGACGGGTGCTATTGCGCTTCGTGCTTTGGAAGGCGTCAAGCTGGATTTGGATTTCATTGATGATTTGCGGGCGGATTTGGTTTAGCTCTGCTGACTCGCTGCACGTTGTCCGGCAATGCTAGCAACCGTCAACACTAAAAAAATCAACAATAGCATCGACCAAGAAGCCAGAGGCACCGGTTGCAAGTTGACACCTAAATTCGCTGGACAGCGCGCACTTGCTTGCGGGGTATCGTTTCTAAACAAACGCACGCCAGCGATCGTACCACCGGTAAAAATCGGGTCGGGTTCTTCGCCGATAATAAATAAGTCTTCATCGCCATCAACGTCATAGTCGACGGCGCTGATTGTTGTTTGTTGAAATCTGGGCAGTGCAAAACTGGAGTGAAGGTATTGCCCATCAATGAATTCAAATAGTTGGGTTGCTGCTGGGTCTAAAATCGAGCCGTTCAAATAGCCGGTCAGCACAACGTCCGGGGTGCCATCCCCGCGTATGTCAATCAGACCACCATCAGTAGCAATTCCCGCATCATTGGCACCAATGCCCAGATCGGTAAAGGTGCCGTTGCTATTTTGTAGGTAGGCGATGCCAGGCGGTGATCCCGAAGCACGCAGCGGCTCGCCAAAAAATAAATCTTGGCGGCCATCGCAGTTCAAGTCTTGAGGCACAATTTTCGCGCCTGGGCCGGACATAATCGCAAAACGGTCATCGGTCGCCAGGAATCCGCCTTGATTGTTTTGCAGCCAAAGCCGCCCCGGTGTGATGGAATTTGGCGTAGCTATTCCGGTTTGCACAATATCAAGCCTGCCATCGCTATTGACATCGCAAAAATTGGAGGTACCTCCGTCGGGATAAAAATTAAAGGCTTGGTTGGTAGCAACTAAGGTACCGCCATCATTGCGCGCCAAGCCAGCGAAGCTGCCAAACACCAAGTCTGGATCACCATCGCCGTCGACGTCGCCAAAATTTAAGCTGCGAAACGCCAAGGGTGTTAACCAACCTTGGCGATCAAACTCGAAATGGCCGTTCACGTTTTTGTAGTGCCACACGTCAAATTCGGTGCGTGTTTGCCCAGCAATGACCAAATCTTGATCGCCATCGCTATCAATATCCGCCACCGCCATCGCGCCCGCAACCACCGCCCGGATTGGCGACGGTTGCTCAACAAAGCCACTACTCAAATTCAAGTACACATGCGCGGCGCTTTCATTGCGTATGCGGCTGTAGCCGGTAACGATTAAGTCTGGCCGTTGATCGCCGTTAATATCAACCCACTGCAACGCGGTCAGTGTTAACGCTTCAAACGGCGTCGCGACTTCCACTAGCCGCAAGGGGGCTAATGGGGTTGCGAACAACAGTGACTGCGCGCCAATTGTTGCGAAAGCAAAAAAACACACGCCAAAATTACGCATATTCGCACTCGTTAATTT
>JAYVAQ010000587.1:0-3169 GCA_043750875.1 Rhodanobacteraceae bacterium | reverse complement strand
TTAGTCGGCATCAAAATCGCCCATTATTTGAGATTGGCCTTATCACGCGCCAGTTTTGGAGTTTGTTATGCAGCACAAAAAAACGCCTGAACACGATTTCGCTAAGTGTAGCGATCCACCAAGTTCGCTAGGCATGAATATCGGGCCAGATCTGGAAAGCGCGGCGCAAAGCCTGCTAAAGATGCCAAAAAAAGGCGTTTACGCGATTACGCCTACCAATATCAGTGGCGCAATGTTGATCAACGCCGCGCGCGCGGCACTTAGTGGCGGCGCGGTAATGCTGCAATATCGCGCAAAACCTGCGAATTTTGCCAATGCGCTGGCGCTAAAAACGCTGTGCGATGAATTCAGCGCGCCACTGATCATTAATGACAATCTCGAGTTCGCCAAGGCGCTTGGCTGTGGCGTGCATTTGGGCGAAACTGACGCGGGTGTCGCACAGGCCCGCAAAGAACTAGGCGCTGACGCCATTATCGGCGCATCTTGCTACGACAGCGTGGTGTTAGCGCAACGCGCATTAGATAGCGGCGCAAGCTATGTCGCGTTTGGCAGCTTCTTCGTATCCAGCACCAAAAGCGCGCCGCGCCGCGCCGATGTCGCACTGCTGCGCAAAGCCGCAGTTTTAAATGCGCCATGTGTCGCGATCGGCGGCATCGAACTCAGTAATGCCGCGCCTTTAATCGGGGCTGGCGTCGATTTCATTGCCGTTGTCAACGGTGTGTTTGGTCAGCCCGACATTCAAGCCGCAAGCCGAGCACTCAGCCAACTTTTTAACAATTAAGAACTTATGACCGAAGCGATTCCGAATCAAGCTGTCCTATCCGACGCAAAAACGCCGTCAAACGAAAGTAACCGCCAATCACCAACGGAGGATCAACGTCGCATTCGCTCATTCGTGCTACGTCAAGGCCGACTCACCGGCGGCCAAGCCCGCGCGGTGCAAGAGCTGCTGCCAAAATTTGGCGTGACTAGTACTGACGAAACTGGCGGCACGAAAGTCAATTTCGCCACGCTGTTTGGCAATAGCAACCCGGTAGTTTTGGAAATCGGTATCGGTAATGGCGATGCGCTAGCCCATTGCGCCCAAGCAGACCCAAACCGCAACTATATTGGCGCCGAAGTGCACGCGCCAGGCATCGGACACGTATTACTTGCCATCGAAGCCGCAAATTTGACCAACGCCCGAATTTTCCATGGCGATGCGGTCACGCTACTGGCCGAACAGTGCGATGACGCCAGCCTCAATCAAGTCAATATCTGGTTTCCCGATCCCTGGCACAAAGCTAGGCATAACAAGCGTCGGCTGATCCAACCTGCGTTTGTAGATGCGGTGGTACAAAAATTGGAAATGGGCGGATTGCTACATCTGGCGACCGACTGGCAACCTTATGCCGAACATATGATGGACGTGCTTAGCCAATGCGCTAGGCTAGAAAATTGCACAGAATCAGGCGCTTTTATGCCCAAGCCCAGCTGGCGCCCCAGCACGCACTTTGAACGGCGCGGCGAACGTCTAGGTCATGGCGTGTGGGATTTGTTGTTCAAAAAGGTAGGGAAAAGCGCAACGCCATTAATCTAGTGGGCGGCTTATCGTGCAAGCACACCCATCCAAAGCAAAAGCAGCATTACAGCAGCACTCCATATCCCCGCGAAAGCATCATCCAACATTGCACCAAAGCCATCGTGCAGCTTGGTATCAGCCCAGCTTGCAGGCCAAGGTTTGGCGATATCGGTGGCCCGAAATGCTAAAAATGCGGCCAACAATGCAAGCCAAAAATTTTGCGCATGCGGCCAATAGGCAACCGGCAGCCAGGTAATGGCCATGCCCGCCCACTCATCAATAACGATGACGCCCGGATCTTGCACTTTGTAGGTTTGCACCACCCACTCTGCGGCCCACCAGCCAAAACAAAAAAGCGCAACCGTTGCGAGTACGTAGCCCCACAGTGGCAAATAATGCCCGAGCGCCCAACACAACGGTAATGATGCAATCGTACCGAAAGTGCCGGGTGCAACGGGTGCTAGACCGCTACCTAAGCCAGTGGCGATCCAGCCACGCGCATCGCGCATCATTTCCATTCGATTTATCATCGTTCGAGCTTAGCAAACGCTCCTGGCGGTTACACTATTTAGCCGTTTCACAAAAGCAAATGCGCTATGTCGCAAGCATTATTTCAACTTTCAGAGCAAATTTTTGACACAGCAAACCTGCGGCAGCAATTGCGATCAACCAGCGTCGGCGCATTTGTAAGTTTTGAAGGCTGGGTGCGGGATAACCATGCCGGAAAGGCGGTTACCGGTTTGAGCTACCACGCGCACCCAGTTTTAGCGCTTAGTCAAGGCGAATGTGTATTGCAAGAAGCTTTGAAACGATTTAACGTGGTGGATGTGCGCTGCGTGCACCGTATCGGCACGCTGCAGTTGTCGGAATTGGCGGTTTGGGTAGGTGTGAGTGCGGGCCACCGGGGTGCCGCTTTTGCTGCGACACGCTTTATTATTGACGAGATTAAGCATCGGGTTCCAATTTGGAAACACGAACACTATGTCGCGGGCGAACCTAAATGGCTGCACCAGAACCCTGCGTCAAGCTGAATGCGCCTAATAAAATTTGCCCTAATTCAATTTGTACGCTTGACAAAAAACGGGTCAAGCTCTTAAATCGTCGGCTCTTTGTCGGAGGAATACCCAAGCGGCCAAAGGGGACTGACTGTAAATCAGTTGTTTCGACTTCCGTGGTTCGAATCCACGTTCCTCCACCAGATTTAAAGTACCAAAGTAGCGCTTCAAAGCAGCAACGATGTAATTCGCGGGATTAGTTCAATGGTAGAACTCTAGCCTTCCAAGCTAATAGCGCGGGTTCGATTCCCGCATCCCGCTCCAACTTAGGATGCATGGTTGGAAGGTCGGGTGCACAAGCGTTAAGAAAATTGCAGTAGTGAAAATTTTATTGCCCCCGTAGCTCAGTCGGTAGAGCACCTCCTTGGTAAGGAGGAGGTCGTTGGTTCGATTCCAATCGTGGGCACCATTTAGTCGCATTGAAATATCTAACTCATTCATCGTACGGATCACCGCCATGAGCAAAGCAAAGTTTGAACGCAACAAGCCGCACGTCAACGTCGGCACAATCGGTCACGTGGATCACGGCAAGACAACGTTAACAGCGGCTTTG
>JAYVAQ010000586.1:0-7803 GCA_043750875.1 Rhodanobacteraceae bacterium | reverse complement strand
ACATTGCCGTTTTCCAAGATTTTGCCAGCGCCTACCGCGATGATTTCGCCTTTAATCGGTTTTTCTGTGGCCGAATCAGGAATCACGATGCCGCCAGCGGACATGCGTTCTTCTTCCATGCGCTTAACAATTACGCGGTCGTGCAAAGGACGTAGTTTCATAGTTCACCTTTCGAGTTAAAATAAGTTATTGAATTTTCTGGACTTTTTTAGTGCCCAGGTGGCTTTTTATGACCGCGTAGCACGCGGGTGTTCCACCAGACGGGCGTAACTTGGGTGCGTGAAAATGGATTTCAAGGGCTAGTTGCAAGATCGGTGTTTTGTAGTCTCAGATTCAAGCGTGCGGAACCGCAAAACAAAGCAAGGATTTGATCTGCCCGTGCTCAACGCGATTAGCTTGCTTTGAGCAATTCTTTAAAGCGCCAACGGCGCGAACCATTACAGCCTGGGGCATCGCCCCAGGAATGCTCGTACGAAAAATTTGTTTAGGGCTGAAAGCCCGTTCCACCTAAATTTTCGAGCCCGAAAGCATACAATTGGCGCGGGCTTTCAGCCCTTAGCGATCGTCGGTTTCTATTCCTGGGGCGATGCCCCAGGCTGTGATGGTACGGGCTTGCAGCCCTTGGGAAGTAATGCCATTAATTAATTAAGCTAAATCCAGCCGTGCTAACCGTTTATCGTCATACCGGCATTCTTTTACGAAGGATTATTCATGCACGCAAACAAACCTAGCGCCAACGTTCTCATCAATGACCGGCGCGGAAAGTGGGCCGAGTTTTTCGCCACGCTTGAGCCATTTGATTTGAGCGAAGTGCTAAAGGATGTGCGCGCAGACGATACTCAACGCCTGATTGACGACAGTTGGCTGAAATCAACATAACCCTGGAAACAACAGGATCATTGCAGTAATTATCTCGGTTGCTGTCGGATTTTTACAAGACCGATGCAATATTCAGCCTCACACTAATCGCTCGACACAACCCTGTGAGTAACAAAAATGCACTTCGCCTACACCATCCTCTATGTTGAATCACCGGCGGCAACGCTTGATTTTTATGTCAACGCCTTTGGTTTCAAACGCAAGTTTATCCATGAGGGCGGCGACTACGGTGAGCTAGATACTGGCAATACCGTACTGGCGTTTTCGGCACGCACATTGATGCGTGAGCTGGGTAAAAACCCAAGCAATGCAGATGCGCACGCCCCCTCCTTTGAAATCGCGTTTTGCACCAGTAATGTCGCGGAATCGATGGCCTGTGCATTGGCCGCTGGCGCACAGCTAATCGCTGAACCAAAACGCATGCCCTGGGGTCAAACCGTAGGCTATGTGTCGGATATCAACGGTTTCTTGATAGAAATATGTACGCCAATGGGCGCTTAGAAATAACCAGAAGCTGAGGCGATTTGTTGCAAATCTGAGTTTGCACGAAACTGCGTCGGCGTAACGCCAAACCAAGAGCGAAATACCCGGCACATGTGGGCTTGATCCGTAAACAAATTGTCGATTGCGATCTCTGCCAGCGGCGTTGCCCGACTTTTGGGCGGTAGAAAGCGCGAACACGGGACGCTCGCTGAAGGTGCGCATGTGGAATCGTGCGCCGCAGAATCCGCCAAGCAGCGTGCCGTTCGCCGAACGCGCGCAAGATTCTTCCAATAGCTTGGTGTGCGTCCAGTTTGATTAAGCACCAGTCGTTCAAGCGTACGCTCACAAACGCCTAGGTCGCGCGCAGCGGCAGCGACATCGGCACTGCGCGACAGGCTTTTCAGCGCGCACTCAACACTCGCGTCAATCTGGGCAAACTCGCTGATGATGTTGAAAACGTCGCGCGTATCTGGATCGGCTTTCCGGCGAAGGGCCTGCAGCAAAGCCTGTGAGTCACAGTGCGCGCCAGGCTGAAATCGATACCCAACAAATGCATCGCCGGGGCAGCTATCCACGGCATAGGCCGATGCCGCTAATTGCGATACGAACCACCGATTTTCCTGGCCCAGTTGTGTATGCATGATCAGATCCTGGCAACCATCTGGCAACACGGTCGAGCGCGAACTTTCACTGGACGTGTAGGTCCAGCTTTCAAGCAAAACGGGGGGTTTGATCATCGGATTTACACTTTAGCAGAAGCGAAGAAATTGGCAATCTCGAAGCAAAAAAGTACGATTTAAACTACTGTACGCGAACGCTAATTACTAGGCGGCGGTGGTGCCAAAACCTCGCGATTGCCCTGGTGATTTGGTCCCGTCACCACACCCGCCGCCTCCATATCTTCAATCAAACGCGCGGCGCGGTTGTAGCCAATTTTTAACCGTCGCTGCACATAAGAAATAGAGGCTTTGCGCGATTCGGTAACGATGCGCAGCGCTTGGTCATACAGCGCATCGCCCTCGCCGCCCGCAGCTTCCGGCAGCCCAGAATCGTTAATGACTCGGCCATCACCCATATCTTGCACGTCTTCGGTTAAACCATGCACATAGTTGGGCAAACCAAAATGCTGCTTCAAATAGGCGACGACTTTGTGCACTTCATGGTCATCAACAAATGCGCCGTGCACACGCTCTGGGCTGGCAGTGCCAGGCGGTAAAAACAGCATATCGCCATGGCCAAGTAGCGTTTCTGCACCGGACTGGTCCAAAATTGTACGCGAGTCAATTTTTGAGGACACTTGAAACGCGATGCGGGTCGGAATATTGGCTTTTATCAAGCCGGTAATCACATCAACGCTAGGACGCTGTGTCGCCAGAATTAGGTGCACACCCGCAGCACGCGCCTTTTGCGCTAGACGCGCGATCAGTTCTTCGACCTTTTTACCGACGATCATCATCATGTCGGCGAATTCGTCGATCACCACCACGATGTAAGGCAAGGTTTCTAAATTTTCCGGCTTTTCCCCGGCTGCCGCGCGGTTTGGATTGAATAAAGGGTCAACAATAGGTTGGCCGTTTTCTATCGCCTCTTTCACTTTGCGATTGAAGCCCGCCAAGTTGCGCACGCCCACGGTTGCCATCAGTTTGTAACGCCGCTCCATTTCCGCAACGCACCAGCGCAGCGCATTCGCGGCTTCTTTCATATCAATCACGACCGGCGCTAAAAGATGCGGGATACCGTCATAGACGGATAATTCCAACATTTTTGGGTCAATCATAATCATGCGCAAATCGTTTGCAGTCGCCTTGTACAACAGGCTGACGATCATCGCGTTGAGCGCGACCGACTTACCGGAGCCAGTGGTACCAGCAACCAGCAAATGCGGCATTTTTTGGATATCGACCACAATTGGCTTGCCGCCAATATCTTTGCCTAACGCTAGCGCCAAAGGGCTAGCCATCTTGTCATAGGCGACCGAGCGCAAAATTTCGCTCAAATAGACAATTTCGCGGTTCACGTTTGGGATTTCTAGCCCGACAAAAGTCTTGCCCGCGATCACTTCCACCACGCGCACACTGACTTTGGACAGACCGCGCGCAATGTCGCGATCTAAGCTGGAAATTTGGCTCGCGCGGATGCCGGCCGCAGGCTGCATCTCAAAGCGCGTAATCACCGGGCCTGGGTAGACGTTCATCACCTGAGCGTCAATGCGGAACTCTTTTAATTTGATTTCCACCAACTTACTGAGCTGCTCCAATTCCTCTGGCGAGTAGCCTTTGGACTGTATTTTCGGCTCATCCAAAAGGTTTAGCGGCGGCAAATCGCCAGCGGCGGGAATGCTCTGAAATAGCTGCAGCTGCACCTCACGCGCGGCGCGTTCGGATTTCTCAACCGAGCCAGGGACTTGTGCCTCAATTTTGGGCGCGATCCGGTCGGCATTGCGCTTGACTTCTTGCTTACGCGTTTCGGTGCGCTGCTCGCGCGCAGCCAATCCAGCTTCGGCATCGTCATTGCGCGGGCGCGCCACTTGCTGGCGCTGTTTATTCGCCGCCAATTGCGCTTGCGACCAGGAAATTAACTTCAAAACTAGCGCCCCGATGGCGTCCATACTCTTAAACCAGCTCATCCCGGTGGCCAGTGTCAAGGCAACTAAGGAGAGTGCTAAGGCAAACATTGTCGCAGGGCCGGAACCCAGACCTGGCTGTACGACTTTCGTCAAAACCCCGCCCAGTACTCCGCCCGCCCCGGCTGGCAGGTTGATGCCACCACCACGTATGGATAGCAATAAGCAGCCCGATAGCACCAACAACATGACGCCTAGCATGCGCAACATCGGCTCGTAAGCACCAGCATCCTGAATCGCGGTTGTTGCGCGCAAAATGCGCGTACCGATAAAAATCAGCGAAATCGGCAACAAATAAGCCAAATAGCCGAACAAATACAGCAACAAGTCTGCCAAATACGCACCTGCACGGCCGCCTAAGTTGCCGACCCGCATATTGGTGCCAGCCGCATGCGACCAGCTGGGGTCGCTGGGCGTGTAGCTCCACAGCGCAAACAGCACGTACAGCGCTACTGGCAGCAACAATACAAACGCGCTTTCACGCAAACGGGATCGAGTTTTTTCGCTTAAGAGCGGCTTTGGTTTTAGAGCGGAATTCACGGGCAGCGCTTAAAAGGTGACTGATTAGTTTAGCAGCCCACAAAGCGCTGGATTCTTAGTTTTTTACGACGGCTTCTTTCCCGTCAGAATTACAGGGCCTATCGGCTAATAAAGTTCGGGTCATTCGTAAACTTTTCGTGAAATTGCCGCAACTTAGATCAATACTACGTTCAACATCGGTATTGCCGCAGCGTTGTTGGCACAGCGTTGTTGGCAATCCTAACACTTGCTCAACCCCAAGGAACCGCCATGCGTTGCCCGAAGAAATGTTCACTTTCACTGCTAGTCACCGCTATCGCGATAAATTTTTCGATGTCCGCTGGCCTTTTTGCCCAAAACGCGCAGGTGCAAGCGGCACTAAACCGGTTTTCCAACAACGCAGCGCAGCGGGAAGCCGTGCGCGCGATTGCCATTATCTGCCCCACCTCCGGGCGCGCTAACCCACGGTTCCAACAAGACTGCAACTCGCTGGTGGGTGCTGCAATTGCCGGCAATGGCGCGGTTCGCGATGCTTTGGCGGCGCTAGTGGCTGATCAGACCCCGGTGGCGGCGAACCGCGCATTCTTAGCGGGCGCAAGTGATCTTTTGAGCGCGCGTGTTTCTGGCGGCTTTGGCAAAATGGGTGGCGGCTCCGGCCTGATGGGCCTATCGGAATTTTCTACACATACCTCGAATAAAAGTCCGGGTTGGAATTTAGCTGCCGACGAGGGCGCCGGATTTGGCCCTTGGTCGCTTTTTGGCAGCATCGAAAGCGCGCAAATAGATCGGAACGCCAGTGCGGATCAAGATGGCTTTGACAGCTCTGCGTTTGGCGTATTAGTGGGGCTTGACCGCAGCGTCGGGGAAAACGGCGTCTTTGGCGGTGCATTTCGCTATCGCAAAACCTCAGCGGATTACACCGGGGGTTCGGGTGAGCTAGATCAGCGCGATTTGATCGGCGACGTCTATCTTTCCTTGCGCGGCCAATCGCCATGGTATTTCACTGCGTTGGGCAGCATCGGCAAACGCAGTAGTGATCAAACACGGCGCGCCAATTACACCATTGATGCAAGCACCTCAGTCGCGCAAAGCTATTTCTCCGATTTTGATACTGACCTACTCAGCGGTGCATTGACTTTAGGCTATCAGGCGAATTTTGACGCTTTCAATCTTGACCCATATTTACAGCTGGAATACGCACGCCAAGAAGTGGATGGCTACGACGAGCGTGCATCAAATGCCGCAGGAAATGGCGCCGGTTGGGCCGTGCAAGTCGCCGATGTTGTCGGATCAAGCACGAATGCGAGCGTCGGCGCGAATGCCAGCTGGGCCATTTCTGGAAGCAACGGTGTTTACCAACCGTTCTTGGGTTTGCGCTGGACGCAAGTGATTGATAGTCAAGAGAATAATGTCGGCTTACGCTACTTAGGCGATATCGGTGCTGCACGCGAAACATTTTTTGCTGGCACTGACGAAGAAGATCGGAGCTACGGCACGCTGTTGCTGGGCTTGAGCGCGCAATTCGCGCAAGGTGTAGGCGGCTTCCTTCGCTTGAGCCGTCATTTTGGTGAATCGCGCTATGACAACACCAGTGCACAACTTGGTTTCAGGTTCGAGTTTTAGCTTTTACAGCTTGATTAGAACATCGCTAAAGCAACACGAGGCCCAATTTTACGAACGGTTCAAAGTCATTGTGGTTCAATGTTGCCAATTTAGCGCCTGCACCTATTGCAGTCGCGGCAATCAAGCAATCTGGTAACGAGCGGCTACGTCGCCCAGTTTGGTTGAATAGCGCGGCCGCCAATTCGGCAAGTGCCTGATTTATCGGCGTAATACGGCCCTCGAGCAAACTCCGCCACGCCTCAATAAGTTCGGGTGATGCCGGACCGCACCGAAATTCTGACCACGCCATTGCGGAAACCCCGACGATTAGGCCTTGTGATAACCAGCGTTGCAGCTCGGCTCGTAACGCGCTGTTTGGATCACCTACGCCGATCAAAATATTAGTGTCAAGATGGACTGTCGGCATCTTTAGCGCCACACATCACGACTGTTTGCTGCCCATTCTTGAAAATTGAAGCCTTGTAGCGCCATCGCATCGCCGGCGGCAAAGAGTGCTGCCAGTGGATCCTTTGCAATCAATGCATCAACAGCAGGCAATTCGACTGCGCGCTCTATGAGCGCAATCGTTTCTTTAGTTAATGAACGATGGTTTCGCTTTGCGCGCTCTTTTAGTTTTAGGTGCAGTGGTTGCGGCAGATTTTTTATAACTAGTGTAGCCATTTGGAGTCACCAAAGCCAAAAAGGAAGCAATTCGATAGCGCAATGATAGCGACATTTATTAACTTAGCCTAATTGCGCAGTTTGATCCTTGACATCCACTATTCTTGCGAATAAATTTGCAAGAACAAGACAACGTTATCAAAATTCGCACTGCTTAAAGGCCTCTTTAGCTTCCATGCAACTCACGAACGACCCTTTTTCATCGATGTTGATTCGGCTTTTTCGGCCGTTGGTGCGCCTGTTGCTGCGTTTTGCGGTGCCTTATAAATCGGCAGCAGAAGCGCTCAAGTGGGTTTATGTAGACGTAGCAACGCGTGAGTTCGCGATTGAGCTGAAGCCGCAAACTATGTCCAGGGTAGCCGTTATCACCGGCATGACGCGTCTGGAAGTTGAGCGATTGCAACGCGAGTTACCGCGCGCAATGGATACCACGGTGCGCATGTTTCATCGCGCGGGTCGGGTCATCAACGGTTGGAATTACACGCCAAAATATCAAGACGTACATGGCAAGCCACAGAATTTGCCATTGGAGGGAAACTTAAGCTTCCAATCTTTGGTGAATGATTTCGCTGGCGGCGCAACCATGCGCGCGGTGCTGGATGAACTATTGCGCGGCGGCAATGTGGTACTTCAAAGTGACGGCCTTTATGCGCTCAAAAATCTGGAGCTTTTAGTTTCCAGCCTTGATCAACAAGAACAGCTCGGCATCTTGGCAACTGCCGCCAGCGATCTAATTGGCACCATCGAGCGCAATCTGCGGGATCAGCAAACCGACCGATATTTGCAAGCCTATGTGCACCAAAGCCAAATTCCGCTATCGAAGTTGCCTGTGGTTCGAAAATGGGTGCGGGAAAACGCAAACCGCACGCTAGATGAGTTTGATCAACTACTGACCGAGCTGCATATGCAAGCGCACCCTGATGAGCCGAAAGTTCCGCGCTTGGGGTTGGGCCTGTATTACTTCCAAGACGAACCGCCGCCGCCCGAACCTAAGCAAGATGGCCGCGGCCGCACGC
>JAYVAQ010000585.1:0-2003 GCA_043750875.1 Rhodanobacteraceae bacterium | reverse complement strand
GCCCAAACTAAAACCAATGCCACGCAGCTTTTCGCCGTCCGTCTCGCGTTCGCGCTCAGCGGAAATATCAAGCTCGCCAAACCAGCGCCAGCGCTTGGTCGTGCCTAACATCGCCGTCGAAAGTGTGACGTTCTGGCGCGAAGCCGCCAAATCCGCACGCTGCGTTTGCGCCAGCGTTTGTAAGGTGGCTAATGAATCTTGCTTTTTTGCCATCGTAGGCAAGCTGGCATCAAACTTCACACGGCTATCGGTAGCAGCCAAACCTAGCATTTGATTCAAATTACCGCGCGCCTCCAGCGCGTTTGCCTCGGCTGTTTTCAGCGCGACCAGCGCCTCAGCTGCCGCCGCATTTTCCTGCGCCTGCTGCGCCCGATTGATATTGCCGGCCGCAAAAAAGCGCTCGGCCAAATCACTGCTCGTGCGCGCCGAATCTGCCACCAGCGCGCGCATTGCCCGCACGGCTTCAGCACCCACGGCATGCCAGTAAGCACTTTCGGCCTCGAAAATCAGCGTAGACACTTGCGCGGTCATTTCGCTGCTTGTGCGCTGCAAAATACCGACGCCGAGCTTTCGGCGTGCGCCCAACATCAGTAAATCGGTGACTGATTGGCTCAAACCAAAGCTCAGTTTTGCCGGCATATCCCCCGTCGTTGGCTTTGAGCGAAGCCAGTCGAAAGTAGGATTGGCGATCCGTGTGGCATCTAAAAGCTCGGCCTGCGCGATACCCAAATCGCTATAGAGCATGCGCATTTTCGGGTTATTGCGCAGCGCAATTTGCACAGCAGTTTCGGCACTCAGCGGTGCACTTAGGCTCGCTTCAAGTGCGGCTGTATCTGCTGGCGTTTGCCAAGTGTTCGCCTCAGTGGCTATGTTTTTGATTTGATATTGACCGGCCACCGTGCTGGCAATTGCCGGAGCACCGCGATCTTGTGGCACGCTCGCGCAGGCGGCTAGCCATAAGCTGCAAAGCGCGAGCGGGCGCATTGCAGCGGATAGCGCCGGGCGATGCCCGCGCGTCGGATTTTGAATTTTCATCGATATTTTTCCCGTGTCGCCTTGCGCTTAGTGCGTTTGGCGAAGCGATAAATTTGCAGCTGTGCCGCAGCTTTGCAAGTCGCCAAGGCGACGCGCAGAACTGGGCGGGAGGGATTTTGGCGCGTTATGCCAAGATCGGAGGGCGCAAACTCAATTTGATCGGCAGCAGCGGTGCGCGCTGCGGTTGAAAAATCGCAAGTTTTGCTGCGTGCGACGCACCGGCGATGCCGAGCGCAGCAAACGTCAGCGCGCTCATATGGCAACCACAGTCGCATTCCAACGAGCCACAAATGTGGCTTTTTTTCGCAGATTTGTCGTATGAGTGATCCGCGGTGGACTTCTCGCTTTGCGAGTGCATGGCGCAACTAGAATGAGCAACAGTATGGCTTTCCTTGGCATACGCGCCACCAGATAACTTGTCAGAAACGCGTTGCAACGGAACTGATGGCGTGTGGTTTATTGCTGCCGTGTCAGTCATCGCGACACTCAACTCCTTTACCAAAGCATGCACGCCGCTGAAATTGGTCAGCAGCGCAAATGTGAGTAGTAGTGTAAGGAATCGCATCTTCATACGGCGGTAAGGTTAGCCGATCAGTTGTTAATTTGCGCTACTTGCGTCGCTTCAAAAAAAGCAGCACTCCAATTAGCGCAATAGCTGCGTAGTTCAGCCACAAAAACCACGGCGTGGGCCACGCCAAGCCATCAAATCCGTAAGTACTCACAGGATATAAAACCGGCGATGGGAAATACACTTTGGAATGGGTAAAAACATCGATAAAAATGTGCAAATACCAACCCAATAGCGGCCACCAAAATCTGCGTCTAATTGCGCACACGACCAGTGTGGCCGCAGCAGCGACAAGTGCGCTGTGTAAAACGCAGTGCAAATGAAAAGTTAATAATTCAATCAACGGCGGCAATTCAGGTTGCTGCCCTGCTACCGGCACCGCATAAGCCCAAACGATAGC
>JAYVAQ010000584.1:0-3499 GCA_043750875.1 Rhodanobacteraceae bacterium | reverse complement strand
CCCGCTAGGGAGTACTGCGATTATTTCAAGTTTTATCCACACAAGCTGGACACCCAAGCCCACACACAAGCTGGACACCCAGGCCTCAGCCTTAAAAATGCCAGCGGCCCAAAAACCGCTGGCGCACACACAAGCTGGACACCCAGGCCTCAGCCTTAAAAATGCCAGCGGCCCAAAAACCGCTGGCATTTCCATATTTCTCAATCAAATCCGCCCAAATTCCGAGCCAAAACAAAGCCAAACCCAACACACCCAGCCGCTGACGCGGCAATAAAAAATCCGTAATGACGCCTCAAATGTTGTTCAAAATCCGAGCAAAACCAATCCCAAACAGCGTGCGTTGACTGATTTCCTTGGCCTTGTCGATCAACTCTTCCAATTCCCCAACCACGCGCCAATAACCCGAACCAATTCCTTTGACACGCGTCGTCCAGTGACTTTTATCTAATCCCAATTTGGTCAACGCTTTTGGTTCCGTGGCTTCAATCTTGCCACGCTTACCTGGATGCAATTCACGGCCGGTAAAATCGACCAGCTCAATGTAATCAGCTACCGAAATATCCGGCAAATTGAAAGATCGCACGCCAACCAATGGCAATAGCGGCTGATGCGCGCGCTCGGGATTTTTGCGCAGCTGCTGACTGCGCACCTTTACGCTGGTGTAGCGCGACGTCGCAATGTTTCTCGCTATCTTGGCGCGCACTGGGTTGAGATCGACATAGGTCATTGCCGCAAGGATCGATTTTTCGCTGAGCAACGCTTGGCAGCCAAAACGGCCCTCCCAAAATCGTCCTGTGACTTTGTCTTCCTCGTTCGCTTTACGAGCAATCGACTCCGAGAGCGATTTCATCAGCCAAGACAAATTAGCTAATCGTGAGCGGTACTCGGCGATTAATTCTGGATTTTCCAGAATCGCCGCGACCTTTTGCGCGCAAAGCTCGGCGTTACGTGCCGGATAAAGCCGAATCCAGCGCGCCGCGACTTCTTCAGGCGGCCAGCCATTTGCGGTCGCGGGGCTCATATGCACAACGATGTGGAGATGATTGCTCATAACAGCCCAAGCGTGAATGCCGCAGGCGAAGATGTTGCCTAGTTCAATAATGCGGGTTTCAACCCAGGATTTTCGGTGCTCAAAACTTTTGCCGAGGTATTTGTCGAAGCCGCACAGCCAAGACCGGCGCACACATCGGTTGACGCAGTGAAAGGTTCCGGCTTGGGTGGGATCGACAAGTTGGCTGCGCGGCTGGGTCATGGGCGTAGGTTGGATGCATCGGCGTTGCGGCGAAATCGGATTGGGCGCAATGTTTGATCGGATTTATCTGAGGGTGGGTGTCGCGCCTTTCATCTGAGGGTGGGTGTCGCGCCTTTCGGGTGTCTCTGAGGGGTGGGTGTCGCGCCTTTCGTCTGATACCAGCCTGGGGCAACGCCCCAGGCAATGGGTAAAAGCAAAATCAAAGGGTCAACGGCCTGCTTCATCGGGCAGGTGGCATAAACATTGATGAATCATGCTTTCAGCCTTCAAAACGCTGCACGATCTTTCCCAGGGCGTTGCCCCGGGCTGGTATGAGGCGCGCCGATGGCGCTTTAGCACGCCGTCGTCCAGTGATTTTTTCTTCACGCCTTCTTCGGCAAATACTTCGCCACAAATGCCTCGACCAAAGCCGCATCACATTTCAGTCTAGAACTTTCGATAACAAACGGTGAGCCAGACTCGCGCTTATTGAGAAGAATAGTCAGCACAAGACGCCGAGGATGATTTTGGATCGCGTTTTTGAATGCCTCTGGATCCTTCAATGTCAAAACGATACCGCTTTGACCGGAAAACGACAACGAACGGTAGTCCTCAAATTTGTGCCACTCGGAAAACAGATCTTGATTTAGAAGAATTCCCTTGTCGCTCAACTCAACCTCCGCTTTTCGCGAAAGCATTTTTTTCATGCACCCATAAATAGCGTAGCCGCAGAACGCTGTCGTAGCTGTTAAAAGCAGAGGGTAGAAAATCTCATCGAACTGCATTACCGCGAATTTGTTTGGCCATGCGATCAACTGAAACACGGTAAACAACGCTAATCCTGAAAAGAACACTAGCGGAAGGACGAGCAACTTTTTGTTTTGGAAAAGTTCGAGTGTGTTTGCTTCGCTCGTGGTCATTATAGGCATCTCAGAATTGATTCATCGACACAGTAGCCGATTCACTCCCACAGCGCGATACCAAACGCGCACAGGTGCCAACGCCATACGAATCACCAGCGCCAGAAAGGCAACAAAATATGAAAAAGGCATTTTATTAGTTTGTTTGCCATGGCAATAAAAAACCCAAGGGCTGATGGCCCGTTTCATCGGTAGGTTGCCCAGACATTGATGAATCGGGCTTTCTGCCCTCAAAACGTTGCACGATCTTTCCCCGGGCTGGTATGCGGCGCACCGTTGGCGCTTTAGCATCTGCGGGGCTTGAGTTAATTGCTTGCTTTTACCTCAAGCAATTCGTTAGCTTAGTGTGCTTAGTTGTTGATTTATAAGTGAATGCTATGCAAACAAAGTTCACCGCAGTGGTCTTGGCCGCTCTCGCCGCGTTAGTTTGGCTGGGTAGCGCTGATGCAGGATCCTGGTTTGGCGCGCCGAAGCCAAACGAACGAGCGATTAATGCGCTTTATGCGCAAATTGAACAGGCGACAAATGGCTTTCAGGCGGGCTTAGAGCTGAAACGTGCGGGCAGTCCAAAAACGGCACAGGTCAAGCTTGATTTGGCGCTCAGCGCACTCAATGCCGCAGCAGATCGATGTGCCAACACATTGGGCTGTGAGGGCACACGCTTTTTTAGCGCTTATCAGACACTGATAAAGTTGCAAGCAAACGCATTGGGTACTGAATTATCCGTCGACGACGGCGCCACGGACGAGCTTACGCTCGAGGAAAGCCGGGAACGCATGATCGGCGCAAATTTGCCACAGATGCACAAGGCGCTGACGTTACTTAAAGGGCGTCGCTTAAAAGACGTGATTACCCTCAATGAACCAGTGAAAGCGGCGCTTGACGAATGGTTAACCTGGTTGCGTCCGCAGTTGATAGAAACCTACAAGAACTACGCCTACATGCGCCCGCTGATGCTGCCGGAATATGAAAAGGCGGGTTTGCCAGAAGCGATTTTATTCGGCATTTTGGCGCAGGAATCTTTCGGCCGCGTACATTCCTTATCCAAAGCCGGTGCTGCTGGCCCCCTGCAGTTTATGCAAGCGACCGGATTGCGCTATGGCTTAGGTGTGGAGAATGGCTTTGATATGCGTTTCGATCCGCAAGCGGCGGCACGCGCGAATGTGGGTTATATCAATGACCAATTGGCGCGGCTCAACAATGACTTGGAGCTGACGCTAGCGGCTTATAACGGCGGTGAAGGGCGGGTTGGACGCCTGCACGAGCAATACAAGAAGGGCTTTTGGAATGACAAAGTCTACTTTTCCTTGCCGCAAGAAACGCGTGACTATGTTCCTAAAGTTTTGGC
>JAYVAQ010000583.1:0-2292 GCA_043750875.1 Rhodanobacteraceae bacterium | reverse complement strand
GCTTAAGCAGTCGGGCACATTCAACGAACGCATGGTTACCACCGAGCGGATGATGGACAGTAATGATCAAGAAAAAGAACGTGGCATTACGATTCTTTCCAAGAACACCGCCATTAACTGGAATGGTAATCGCATTAACATCGTCGATACCCCAGGCCATGCCGACTTCGGCGGCGAAGTAGAACGCGTGTTGTCGATGGTGGATTCGGTATTGATTTTGGTTGATGCGATGGATGGCCCAATGCCACAAACCCGCTTCGTCACCCAAAAAGCCTTTGCGATGGGCTTCAACCCTATCGTTGTGGTGAATAAGATTGACCGCCCGGGCGCACGCCCAGATTGGGTTATCGACCAAGTATTCGACTTATTCGACAAACTCGGTGCAACCAACGAACAGCTCGACTTCCCTATTGTGTACGCATCAGCCTTGCACGGTTATGCAAGCCTTGACGACACAGCGCGCGACGGCGACATGACCCCTCTTTACGAAGCGATTATGAAGCACGTTCCAGCACCAACCGTTGATCCAGACGGCGCATTCCAAATGCGCGTTAGCCAGCTTGACTACAACAACTTCGTTGGTCTGATCGGCGTGGGTCGTATTCAGCGCGGCAAAGTTCGCACCAATATGCAAGTCAGCGTGGTTGATCGCGAAGGCAAGAAACGTCAAGGCAAAGTGTTGCAAGTGCTTGGCTTTATGGGCTTGGAGCGCATTGAAGTATCGGAAGCAGAAGCAGGCGACATCGTTGCTATCTCAGGCGTTGCCGATCTCAGCATTTCCGATACCATCTGCGCACTGGATACCCCAGAAGCATTGCCTGCATTAACCGTTGACGAACCAACTATTTCGATGACATTTCAGGTTAACAACTCGCCGTTCGCAGGCAGCAAAGAACACAGCGGCGGCAAGTTCATCACCAGCCGTCAAATCCGTGAACGTTTGGAGCGCGAAACACTGCACAACGTAGCATTGAAAGTTGAAGAAGGCTCAGATCCGGATAAATTCCTAGTCTCGGGCCGTGGCGAGTTACATCTTTCTGTATTAATCGAAAACATGCGCCGCGAAGGTTTCGAGCTTGCTGTGTCGCGTCCAGAAGTTATCATCAAGGAAATCGACGGCCAGCAAATGGAGCCCGTTGAGCAATTAGTGGTCGACATCGAAGAAGTGCACCAAGGCGGCGTGATGGACAAGCTCGGCACCCGCAAAGCGCAGCTTAAGAATATGGAATCAGACGGCAAAGGGCGCGTGCGCTTGGATTACATGATTCCAGCTCGCGGCTTAATCGGCTTCCAAAATGAATTCCGCACACTAACCCAAGGCTCAGGCCTGTTGTTCCATGTGTTCGACCATTACGGCCCGAAAGAACAAGGCGCTATTGCTAAACGTACCAATGGCGTGATGATTGCCAATGCGCCTGGCGCAACACCGGCTTACTCGCTTGGCCCGTTGCAAGAACGTGGCAAGTTGTTCGCCGCCGAAGGCGACAACGTCTATGAAGGCCAGTTAATCGGCATCCATTCAAAAGACAACGACTTAACTGTTAACGCCATCAAACCTAAACCACTCACCAACATGCGTGCTTCAGGCAAGGATGAATCCATCAAGCTCAGCCCAGCGATTAAACATACGCTCGAGCAAGCTTTAGATTTTATCGAAGACGACGAGTTAGTTGAAGTGACACCAAAAGAAATTCGCCTTCGTAAGAAACACCTAACCGAGAACGAGCGCAAACGCGCTGGCCGCGGTTAATCAAACAAACCCCGCTTCGGCGGGGTTTTTTGTACCCGAAAATTAAACTCTAAGCTTGTGATACCAGCAATTGATGGCAAATCGTGAATCCTTAAAATCAACCGATTCGGAAACAACTGGCATCACTTGATGCGGCACCCATGACGGAAACAGCAATAACCGATCATTGATTGGTTCAATATCCAAATAATTAGCTTCATCAGTAATGCTACGCAAAGGTAACAAACGCAAGTCACCACCATGGAAGTTTTTAGGTTGCGCATGGAAGTAATACACTGCAGAAAGCACCCTTACTGAAAATTCACTAGAGCCTGTTGCGGTATCAATATGTCTGTTATAGAACGCACCATTGGCATGTGCCACAATTTCGCGCTCGGTACCATACAATTCAAAATTCGGCATTCGTAGCTGCTCAAGTGCCTCTGAAAATACAGCATTGAATCGCTCTTTTATTTCCTTTTTGAGTGCTCCGAAATCCCTCAAAATACTTGAAATACGAATGTCCTGATCTATGCGGCCTGCATTCAATCCAACTGTTGATG
>JAYVAQ010000582.1:0-2864 GCA_043750875.1 Rhodanobacteraceae bacterium | reverse complement strand
GATTCCCTACCAGTCTACAACCCAATTTCGCACATCGTTTACGCCAGCCATCGACGCCAAGTCAGCGATGTTTGGGTGGCAGGTCAGGCGCGGGTGCGTGGCGGAATTTTGCTAGATGTGGACAGCAAAGCATTGGCCGAAAATGCCAGATCTTGGGGCGCACGTATTGCAGGCGCAAACGGATTGGCGCGATGAGCGCTGCTACAAATCCGAAAAATGTAAGTACCGCTGAGCTCAATCACTTCGCCACCTTGAGCGCGCGCTGGTGGGATCCTGATGGCCCATCGCGCCCGTTGATGGCGCTCAACCCGGTGCGATTGGCTTTTGTGGCGCAAATGTTGCAGGTGCAAAAACAGACTTTTAAAGACGTCCACGCAATTGACGTGGGCTGCGGCGGCGGCCTTTTAAGTGAGGCCATGGCGCAGGCGGGCGCTCAGGTTATAGGCGTGGATTTATCGCCAGAATTGCTAGAAGTGGCGAAATTGCATGCGCTGGGTGCTGCAGTAACTGGGCTTGAGTATCAGCTGCAAAGTGCCGAAGATATGGCGCAAAGCCACGCCGAGCAGTTTGATTTAGTCACCTGCATGGAAATGCTAGAGCATGTGCCCGAGCCCGAATCGGTCTTGGACGCCTGCGTCAAACTGCTCAAACCGGGCGGTTCATTGGTTTTATCCACGTTAAATCGCACACCGAAAGCGTTTGCGCTGGGCATAGTCGCTGCGGAGTATGTTTTTAACTTGGTACCCAAAGGCACGCACAGCTACGCAAAATTTCTCAAGCCTGCGGAAATCGCGCGCGTGCTGCGTTCGCGTGGCATGGAAATTACCGCGTTGAAAGGTTTGCAGTACGCGCCGCTGGCCAATACCGCGCGCTTATACGATGACAGTTCGGTCAATTTTATCTTGGCCGCGCGCAAGGCGTTAGCGTCGTGAAATTTAATGCGCTATGAAATTTAAAACACCTGGGGCCGTGCTATTCGACTTAGACGGCACTTTGGTCGATAGCGCAGGCGATTTGATGGCCGCACTTGGCCACGTGCGCCAGTCCATCGGCTTGACTGAGCCTACGCCCGCGCACGCGGCGAATTTTGTCTCCGGGGGCGCGGCGGCGATGATGCGCGCAGGCTTGCCGCAAGATCGGCATCCTGAGATTGAGCAGTTGCGAGATCGTTTTTTAGACTATTACAAGCAAAACATTTGTGTGCACTCCAAACTCTATCCGGGTGCTGTGGAATTATTTGCCCGCTTAAACGAGCAAGGCATTGCCTGGGGCATTGTCACCAATAAACCGATCGCGCTGGCGCGTAAACTGACCGCTGCACTCAAACTGCAACACGCGGCGATGTTAGGCGGTGACAGCTTAGCGCTCAAAAAGCCGGATCCGGCGCCCTTGCTAGAGGCGTGTCAGCAGCTGGGTGTCGCGCCAAAAAACACCTGGATGGTCGGCGACGACCCGCGCGATATTCAAGCTGGGCAGCGCGCCGGTTGCCCGGTCACGATTGCTTGTGCGTTTGGTTATTTAGGCGATAGCCTGCCGATTCAGCAGTGGGGTGCTAGCTGGATCGCGAACTCGCTTAATGAGTTAAGGCTTTAGCCTGCAGGTTTAGACTTGCGCCGGCGCAAATCGCTGCGCCACATAGTTGTCAATCACCGCGATAAAGTCTTGCGCAATATTGTCGCCACGCAGTGTCATGGCCTTTGCACCGTCAATAAATACCGGCGCCGCCGGTGCTTCACCGGTGCCAGGCAGGCTAATGCCAATATTGGCCTGCTTGCTTTCACCCGGGCCATTCACGATGCAGCCCATTACCGCCAGAGTTAAATTCTCGGCGCCCGGATAACGATACTTCCACTCCGGCATTTGATTGCGCACATGATCTTGCACGGTTTTCGCCAACAGCTGAAAAAACGTGCTGGTGGTGCGCCCGCAGCCTGGGCACGCAGTCACCATTGGTGTAAACGCGCGCATGCCCATGGTTTGCAGCAATTCCTGCGCGACGATCACTTCCTTGGTGCGTGGCTCTTCTGGCTCAGGCGTCAAGGATATGCGAATGGTATCGCCGATGCCTTCTTGCATCAGTACCGCAAGTGCAGCGGTGGAGGCGACAATGCCTTTGCTGCCAATGCCCGCTTCGGTCAAGCCCAAGTGTAGCGCGTGGTTGGAGCGTGCCGCTAAGTCCCTATACACCGCGATCAATTCTTGCACCCCAGATACCTTGCAGCTAAGCACAATGCGATTAGCGGCTAAGCCAATCTCGATGGCTTTCGCCGCGCTATCCAAAGCGGAGCGCACCAACGCTTCACGCATCACCGCCGGTGCTTCTAGCGGCAGCGCTAACGCGGCATTGGCATCCATTAATTCCGCGAGTAAACCTTGATCTAAGCTGCCCCAATTCACGCCGATACGCACTGGTTTTTGATAGCGAATCGCGTGCTCGATGATCTCGGCAAATTGCGTATCGCGCTTGCGACCAAATCCGACATTACCCGGGTTGATGCGATATTTCGCCAATGCTTCGGCGCAGGCGGGCTCATTTTGCAGCAGCGTATGGCCGTTGTAATGAAAATCGCCAATGATGGGCACCACAATTGCGCGCTGGGCAAGCGCATCGCGAATCCGTGGTACCGCGGCCGCCGCTTCCGGCGTATTGACGGTCACGCGCACCATTTCTGAGCCGGCACGCACCAGCTCGGCAATTTGCTGCGTCGTACCTTTGATATCGCTGGTGTCGGTGTTGGTCATCGACTGCACCACAATCGGCGCGCCACCGCCGACCGTCACTTTGCCGATTTGCACGGCGGTAGTGATTTTGCGGGTGGGGCTCACAAGCTCTGTCCGGTCAAACTTTGGCCGGCCAAACTGGG
>JAYVAQ010000581.1:0-12702 GCA_043750875.1 Rhodanobacteraceae bacterium | reverse complement strand
AAACACCCTGTGGACACAGCTTGAGCGCGCGCGGTCGGCATCGCCGAGTGCACACCAAATACGCGCGCTTCATAGCTTGCCGTGGATACCACGCCACGCGGCCCGGTGTGCGCCAAAATGACCGGCAGTCCGCGTAATTCTGGGCGGTCGCGCTGTTCGATGGCCGCATAAAATGCGTCCATATCGACGTGCAAAATAGCGCGCGCACTCATTTTTGAATCTAACCGGCGTGCATAAGCTAGACGTCGCGCTTCAACATTTTCAGCATTTTCTTGAAATAAAATTCTGGCATCCAGCGCTTGATACGCCATTTGCTGCGGCTTTCTTTATGCGGCAGCAGCAAGAAATCGCCAGCTTCGGCGCGCGCAATCGCAAATTCCGCGACGTCGCTGGCGCTCAGCGCCGAGCGCTCCATCAACATTTTCGCGGCCTTATGCATGCGGTCGTGCCCAGGTGCAAACGACTCCAGCAAATTGGTTTTGAAAAAACTTGGGCATAAGCAGGCCACGTGCAGGCCACGCGCATAGAGCTGCGCGCGCAAAATTTCGGAATAGGCCACCACCGCCGCTTTAGTCACGCCATAAACGCCGGTATCCGGCGCGCCCGCAAGGCCGGCAAAAGAAGCGGTGTTAATAATCAAACCGCCACGCGCACCCAACATCAGCGGCAAGATTGCTTTGCAACCGCGCTGGATTGAGGTCAGATTAATCGCCACTACCCTGTCCCATTCGGCATCGGTGGTGTCTAAAAATTCACCGCTGCTGGCAATGCCGGCATTGTTGATCAGCACTGACACGGTTTTAAATTCGGCTTTCAGTTGCGCTGCAACTTGTTGCCAATCTTTTGCGTCTGCGACATTCATCTCAATGGCAATGTGGCCGCTGCCAGCCAGTAGCGCGATGGTTTCCTGCGCGCGCTCGACCAACAAATCCGCAACCGCAATACGCGCGCCGCGCTTGGCATAATTGATCGCCAACTCACGCCCTAAACCACTTCCCGCCCCAGTAATCACTACAGTTTTTACAGTCACAGCATTCCTTCAAATAGTTAGCATAGCAATCCGCGAAAGGCGGATAAATTGCCAAGCCGAAACGAAGTTTCTTAAAAGCGCGTTAGCGTAGCAATCCGCCAAAGGCGGGCAAATTGCGAAGCAAAAATGACTTCTAACGAAACGCGTCTTTAACGGTTTTAGGCTGGGTGTCGTCGACCACGGTTCCTAAGCTAAGCATCGTCCATTGACGCAAGCGTCGTGGGTCTGTATCTAGCACGCTGGCATCGTCAAGATCGTCACGACAATAGGCGGCCACTTTGCGCGCCAATAAGAAAGTACCGGTGACGTGCGTAGCGCTGGAGGCGAGAATTTCCACCGCTGGCAGGCCACGTCTTAGCACGGTGCCCAGCACTTTTTTTGCCATACTTTTGAGCACGCCACCGCCAATTTGCTCGACTAGCTCAATCGCGCCGACGCCAATGGTGCCCATCCAGCGGAGCATCTGCGCATTGTCAGCGGCGCTCGGCGTGCGTTGATTCAGTGCGAAAATACGCAGGATCAGATCACGTTGAATGGCTGAAGTCATCGCGGCATCGCCGGCCAAATTGACGGCCCAGCCCAGCACTTTGCCAAACCCAGGGATCATGCTGACCGCAGTGGTGCCAGCACCAGTGGCACCAGCCTTGATGCATGCGCCTTTAACCAGCTGGCGCAGCAGCCTAGCATGTGTGGCTTGCGGAAATTCCGCGCGTAACGCGGTGATATCGCGCTCGGCTTTATGCCAGTGCGCCTCGGTATACAAAGAATTTGCTATGACCATTTGAGGCTCCATCGTGCGGGATAAGGCTTTATTCTATCGCATGCCCGAAACCTAGAAGCCCGTGAACTCAAACCCAGTCAGCAGCCCGCAAACTACGATGCATGCCCGTCTGAGTGACGTGCTTACGCGGCATCAAAAGCACCCTGATCAAACGCCAATTGCGCCCTATTCGACTGCGATTTGGCCGCAGGTACAGGCATTTGCAGCAGCGCATCCTTCGCTGATTTTAGATCTAGGCTGCGGCACCGGCGAAAGCAGCCAAAATTTGGCGCACCGCCATCCAAATGCGGGCGTGCTGGGGTTAGATCGTTCCAGCGTGCGTTTGCGCAAAGCACCGAATGACAGTTCCGTTAATTACCTGCATTTGCGCGGCGATCAATACGACCTATTGCGGCTGATGCAAGCGCACAAGCTGCGCGCGGCTAAAATATTTCTGCTTTACCCGAACCCTTCGCCTAAACCCGAACATTTGAAGCGGCGCTGGCACGCACACCCCATTTGGCCGACGCTGCTGAACGTGACAGATCACATTGAGCTGCGCACCAATTGGTCTATTTATGCCGAGGAATTTGCGTTCGCGCTAAAGGCGTCCGGCTGGAATGCCGTATCCGAGCAAATCGTGATTGATGCGGATAACGAAGCGCTTAGCTTATTCGAGGCTAAATATGCGCGTTCGGGGCATAAGATTTGGCGGGTGGTGGGGGAAATGGCCGCTAAAATGATTGTTTGATTTATAGATACTTGAAATAAGTGTTGACACCGAAATACAGCCGACGTAGATTGTAAATAACAACTAATCCGGCCTGACTGTTTCGACAAGAACGAAATGGCGACCGGGGGTAAAAGCCGCCGCAAGGCGGTTTTTGCATATCTGGAGATAGCGTTTGTCGCTTTATGCAGGGAAGCCGCTTCGCACGCGGGTCTATATCGATGGTTATAACTTCTATTACGGTTGCCTGAAACGAACTGCATTCAAATGGTTAGACCCGAAATCACTGTTCACCCAGATTTTGCAAGCGAGTCAGCCCGGTCATTGTTTTGATTTTGCCGAGCCCTCGGTGAAATATTTCACGGCACCAATTCTCAAAAATTTTGCTAAGGCACCCGATTCGATTTCAAGTCAGGTGCATTACCTTCAAGCATTGCGTGGGCATCTAGGTAAGTCGATTCAGATTGTTGAGGGGTATTACAGCGCTGAGCGCGTTTGGGTCCATCTTTTTGAGAAAGGTAAGCTGCCGCTTGCAAGTGAGTCCAGGGAAGTTTGGAAATTGGTCGAGAAACAATCGGATGTAGCGCTTGCGCTTTCTGCCTATAGCGATGCCATGCGAAATGAAGTGGAACAAGTCGTTTTCGTAACCAACGACACGGATATTGTTCCGGCACTAGAGCTAATTCGCCGCGATACCCAGGTAAAGATCGGTTTGGTTGTACCAACCCGAGATCACCAGCGCCGCGTCAATACCGATTTAGAAAAGCGCGTAGATTGGCTTCGTACGCACATTCCAGACTTCGAGTTAGCCGCCGCACAACTTCCAAATATGGTCAAAACGGGCGAAAAAACAGTGCATAAGCCGCTGTCTTGGCATCCACGTCCAGATCTAGTGCTACCGATCTATCACGAAGCAAAGCGCGTAAAGCGCAGCCATGGTGCAGCGCTTAAGTGGCTGAATACTCCCTGCACCCACTTAGGTTGCCGATTGCCAACTAGCATGGCCGAAAATGAGGCAGAGGCGGAAGAACTTACTGCGTACATGCGCAACTACGCTACGGAATTTGGATTATAACGTGGTGTTGTTTGGCACTAACTTGCAGCCACCGCTTTCGCCGCCAAAATACTCGCCTCAGTCAGAGTTTTACCACTGCCCCGCGTTTGCCCGACGAAGCTGGACCACGGGCCAAACCAGCGTTCCGCGAAGCGGATCATCGCTGGGTGGCGCAATGGCGTGACGAACATACCCTCGACAAATCCGGCTTTGCGCGAACGCGCGAAGGACTCGACGTAGCCGGCTAAAATGCCGCCTACTTTTGCTAAATCGGGCCGAATAAAGCTGCAGGTGTAACGCACGGTTTGACCATCTAATGCGTGATTGATCAGCCAGCCGACAATCTCGTCGCGGTAATAAATCGCAATAGAGGTGTGCGGCTCGTAGCCGTTCGCGTCATGCAGCCATGGCGCTAGATCCGGGGCAATCCACGGTGTAGCGGCATTGGCATTGCTGGCGCGCAAAGCGTCCATTTCCACCGCGCTGACATCCGACCACGCGCCGATTCTATAGCCCGGACGCGGTTTGTATTTATTGATCCAGTCCGCCTGCATCAAGGTTTCCAAGACAAAGCGCACGGTAATCATGCGTTGCTCAGGCGGCTGCCAGTTGCGCTTCGCCAAAGCTTTTTCGAAATACTCTATACCGGGTTTGCCGGTCATATAAACCGTTAACAACTCACGATGGCCACGGCGAAATAGATATTGCTCAACTGCTGCGAGAAGGTAAGTCGCAACCCCGTGCCGACGTGCAGCTTTGGCGACGTATATCGACAGCAGTTCTGGGCGCGAATGGGTATCGGTAGGAAGCTCCAGCAGCGCCATCGCCACCGGCTGGCCAAAGGCAATCGCGGCGAGCACCACCGGCTGGACAATGCGTAGATCGGGCTCAATCAGGTGCCGACACTGCGGCTGCAAATTCAGCAGGTGCCGATACGCGGGAAAGGTCATCGCGCTAAGTGCACTGGCTTGCGCTGGGTCCAGCACGATTATTTCTGGGCGTACATTCATGGCTTGATCCTTGTTACTATTTTTACTACTAACCATTTATCGGCGTATTCCAATTTCATTTCAGACGAGCAACTAGGCGGCGAGTGAGCAACGACGATGAGCGTACAGGTCGTACGTTGAGGAGGGCTTCGCTACGCCAACGACGTTGCTCTAATGAAATGGAAATGGAATTACCAATAGACCAGCCAACGGCCGTCCGCCCAAACCGTATGCGCCTGCAGCGTCAACCGCTCATCGCCCGGCTGCAGCTGCTTCATCGGCGCAATCTGGTGGATCAACGCGCCAGAATGCAGCGCCATCGTGCCGACTTTGTACTCATGGTGTATGGCTTTGGGCTTGCTTTGCGAAACTTCCGCCAAGCGTGACGAATCCGCGCCGCGCAGGCTCACGCCATTGACAGGCCACACTTTTAAGCCGCCGCCGGACTGCGGTAAACGCAACGCCAGTGTCATAGAATATTGCCGGTGCAAATCCACCTCAGTGAGGCCAAAGCCGCCGGTATCGGCGAATTGACCATCGACATGCACGGTGCCCATGCGCTGCTCGAACAGCGGGTGCGCTTGATAGATATGAAAACCAGGTAGCCCGTAGCTCGGGTGGTACTCGCATTCGGCTTCGAGCGCGGTGCGCAATACTTGCAGCAAGGTTTCATAAAGTTGGCCGAAATTTGCCGCCATGATTCCACGCGTGCGCTTGATCTCGCTTTGATAGTGTTTCGCACCCAGCTTATCGCCGTCCAGATAAGCTGCAGCGCCGAGTGTGTAAAACGGCGCGGTGGGGTGCCGGTGTACCCAATGCGTACGCAATTTGTGCACTTGCTGGGTGATTGCAGCGCAGGTTGCACCGTCAAAAAGCGCGAAGTTTTGTACCAACTCAGCGTCCGATAGTTCGCTCTTTGCCACAGCGGTTCGCGCTTCAAAATGATGTGGTGTCGAGAACGGCTCGTCATTGCGAGCGTAGCGAAGCAATCTCGTCGTTGCCTCTTTTGCGTTCATTGACTGGCGCGCCTGTAGCAATGAGATTGCTTCACTTCGTTCGCAATGACGAAAGGCTTGCTGCGCGTTCCCACATCTGCCACGGCCATGTTCATCGGCTAAACCCCTGAAAGCGCAGCACGCAGCCCATGCGCTCGGGCCAGCCTAGCGTCAATGCCGCAAAACCCACACCAGCGATGCCACGGTAAAGTCCAGGCTGGAACGCCAGATTTTGTTGCGTATCTTCACGCAATAAATAGCGCCCACGCGCTTGTGCCGCTTGAACCACCGAAGCTAACCAAATTTGCGCGCGCGGCCCAGCATCATCGCGCCCTGTTTGCGCCAATGCGTTCGCCCAATTTGGCGTGCGTGCTAGTTGCGCCAGGGCCAGTGCGCGCCCCAAATTGCCGCAACATAAATGGTCCACACCCGCTGGAACGTCATCAAACATTTGCGCTGCGGCACACAATAAATGCTCTTGTTCTTGCGCTGCGGATTTTCGGCCATAGGCAGTGCGCGCCAACAAAATACCGGCGTTGCCATTGCACCAAGTGCCCGTCATATTGTGTGCGCCCGAGCTAGTATTCGCAGCAGCATTCGATGCATCACTACGCGCGTCTAGCCATAGCGGCCAAGCGCGGTGGGCGGCGTCAAAACTTTGCTCCTCAAGCGCAAAACCGCTTTCGCTCAAACTCCGCGCGCTGTCTTCTTGCGAGAGCGTATCGTAGGCAAGCAAGGCGTAGCTAATGCCGCTTTGCCCATGCATAAAGCCGGAAAGTGGGCGGCCATCGTAACCGCGCCAGCCTAGTTTTGGATGTTGCAGTTCGCGCAAGTTCTGCACAATTGGCCGGGCACTGCGCAGCAAAGTGCGCGCGCCGGTCGCTTCAATTAGCCGCACAATGCCTAACAGCGCACCGGCAAGCCCGCCTTCTAAATCCGCTGGCTCGTTATTGGGTTCGATCGCCGAACGCGCCCGTGCCATGCGTGCATCGATCAATGCCAGCGCGCGTTCGGCGTCTTCAAAAAACTTCGGGTCCGCTAGCTCTTGCCCGAGAATCGTCAAACCCGCGACCACGGAACCCAAGCCATGGCCAATGCCTAGCGGTTCGCGCGCGACCAGCAAAGGTGCTGCCGGGTCACGCAAAAATCGGCGCACTGGTGCATACGCATGCCGGGCAGCCTCGCTCAATTCCGGACGCTGTAAAACACGCCCAGCAGCGGCAAGAAACCACGCGATCCCCAGACTGCCGTCGTACAAATAGTGCGACACACCACGGCCGGTTCGTGCGTTCGGCGTCAAATGCCCAGGCGCTAGCCAGGTCAATTCTTCATCGCTACCGCGCACGCCAGCTACAAGCAATTGCGCCGCGCAATCCAGCACCAGCGCCCGCAGCGCGCCTGCGCCCAGTGCCGGTGCTTCTGGCAGTGGCGTGCGACTAAAAACAGCGCGTACGCTGGCATCGGGCTGGGCCAACAAACTTGAGCGCAGCCAATCCAGCTGCCGCGCTAAATCACCATCGTTCAAACCTTGAAGTGCGGCGTCTAGCGTGGCCTGCGCGCTGGTTGCCCAGGCATTTTTGCTGACCGCGGTCTCGCCCAGCAAATCGCAAGTATTGGCTTGCACATGAAACACCGGCACATCGCCACGCATTAAAGCCGATGCTTCCGCGCGCAGCATCGGCCACAAATTCGGTACTTCCTGGGCGCTGGCCCAATGCCGCTGCAAGGTCGCCAAAATCAAGGTGGCATTTGCGCCATTGCGCTGCACGCGCGCACTGCAAAGCCCTTGAAGCGCGGCCGCATAAAAACGGGTCGGCCGTAAAACCACGCGCGCTTGTGCCGCGCACAGCTCAGCCAGCGCCGCCGCAATCGCAGGCGTGCGTTGTTGCAGCAAGCGATAAGCAGCACTGAAGCCCGCGCACAGCTCCGCCAAATAGTCAGAAGCTTGCAGCAAAACACCGTCTTTACTGCATACGCGATGGCTAGGCGCGCGGGCGGGAACATCGATTTGCCCAGGCAATAAGCGGTCCGTTCCCAAGCCCAGCCAAGACTGATGCTTAGCCACGCGCGGTATGCCGCAGAGCGCGCTTTCATCCCAGGTTTCGCCGCTCGCACTCTGCGCCGGAAAACGTACTAAGCCGCTGCCTAAACAAGAACTCTCTAATTCCGCGGCCGCGCGTGCCATGGTGCTTGGAACGGCTTTTTCTGAGCCAACGTCCTGCGGTTTTGCCACTGGCCCAGTCAACGGTGCGCCTTGCGGCTGCAGCACAGTTTCGCTGTCAATCAAAACCGGGCCCTGCGCGCCCACAATGACATTGTCCTGATGCAGATCGCGTGCATGGGTAACGTAGCTCAATGCGATCAATGCGCCGTATTGGCTGAATCGTTCGGCAATTTGTGTGGGCGTATCGCAACTGACGTGCTGGATATCTTCAAACCACGCGTGTTCGCGGCCCAAGGCATAGCTTAGGCTCGCCAACTTCGGGGCCAAACCCGCATCGTTGATGACACCGAGAAAATCATTCCAGCGCGCTTCTAGTGTGCAGTTGCGTGGTTTGAAAATGAGGCTTTTGCTATCGGAAAAGCGAACTCTGCGTACCCGCAAGCCACCCCGGTGCGCATCGCCCAAGGCATCTATTCCCATGATCTGCGCGCTGGGGTCTAAGCCAAAACGCTGCTGCAACGCTTGACGATCTAGTGCCAGCGCGCTGCGCAACTGCATGATGCCGTGTTTGGCCTGCAGCAAACTGGTGCCAATTTGGCGCGCCAACAAAGGGTATTTTATAAACAACATCTGCCACGCCGGGGCATCAAAGCTGCGGATGAAACGTCGGTACTGAGTGCTGCCCTCGGGTGCGGCGCGGCTGAGTTGAAACTCCTGATACAGCGCATCGGCGCCAAAAGCGGCCAGGGTTGCGACCAGTTCGGCTTTGCAGTCGTCGATGGCGGAATCGCCCAACGCTAACAGCGCAGAATCGGCCGCAGAATATTGCGCAATCCAGATATCGCTCCAAGCCCACCAAAGTTCGGGAAACGGTTGGTTCGATGCGCGAAAGCGTGCCGGTAAAATGATAGTTGTACTAATACCGCGTGCGGCAATTGCAGTTAGCACTTGCTCTAGCGCTGCTTTCCAATCGGGTGTGCTACCGTCCGATGCCGGGGTCAGTGCGCCTGCGATTTGGCTAACGCTCAAGCCATCCCACGCCAAACGCCGCGTTAATGCGGCCATATCACCTTTGGCAAAGGCATTGGCCCAACGGCCTAAATAGGTGTCAACGCTTGCATCAACTTGCGCATCAGCAGTTGCTGATGCCTGCAGATTATGGGCGATGCGCTCCTCAATGCTGAGGGCTAAAGTCCAGTCAAAATCGCCGCCGTTATTGGCCGGTTCGATATTAGTAGCTGCAGATCGGTCGTCATTCATTTGTATGAAAATCTAGTCGATAGATCGAGCTTGGTTGCGCGTATCAAACCACCAGCAATAGGCTAGGCAGTTCGACATCGCGAGTAAATTTGCAGCGGCGGGCACTAAGCCCGCCGCCGCCACAACATTAGCCTACGTTGACTTCAACGCGTGTGCCGATGCCGATCGTGTCATTACAGGTATAACGGTTGTTGTTTTCCGAGTGGTCGCCCGACTTGGACTTGCCACCAGCAACGCGCTCAAGGTCGGTATCGCTCAGTTCGTCGCCTTCTTTTGGTGCAACATAAGGTGCGATCACATAGATGGTGTCAGCGGTTTCTTCTAACACTTTCACTTTCAAAGTTGCAGGCAATTCGGTGTTCATTTGCTTGGACAACACCGCTTTTGGATCTTTCAAAAGCGCAGCGCGGTAGGCTGGGTTGTCGGTTGCATTGCGGACGATAATGTCAAGTAATTCACCACGGCTAATTTCGCTCATTGTAATTCTCCAGAAAAGGTAGGCCACCCGGATTAGGCGACGAGCGATACTTTCACGTTCCGTGCCAAGCCAAAAAAGTGTGACGCAGCTCTCATTAGCTTGTAACCACGGGCTTTTGCTTGCGCCATAAAAAAGTTCATAAATGCGTCGTGGAGCCGTCGTTCGTACAGACTGGAGCGGTGGCTCCATTACCGTGATATTTCCGTGATAAAGCCCGGGCGATATTTTTACCGCATGCGTCACCCCGGCGAACGCCGGGGTCCATTTTCGCTCTTGCGAAGCTATCCAGCACCGCTTTCGACACTCAAAATCCCCCAACAAAACCATAACTCATTGATTATATTGGGATCGTATCTTGGCGCGCTTTATGCAAAGCGCAGCGTACTCTAGTAAAAAATCACGGGGCGCCGGGCATGCAAGCACTTTGGGCAATACAAACGGAGTTCAAACAAGCAGTGCGTGGCTTATTGCGCAGCCCGGCGTTTACCTTGCTGGCGGTGCTGACGCTGGGCTTAGGCATCGCCGCGAATACCGCATTGTTTACCGTATTGAATGCGGCGTTTTTTCATCCGCTCGGCGTGCGTGAGGAGTCACGCGTGCTGGCGATGAATGAAATTGAGAGCCGTGCCACCACACCGAATCGAGAGACAAATACCGGCGCACGCGGCTTGTCGTATTTGAACTTCGTCGACTGGCGCAAACTACCGGTGTTCAAATCCGCCGTGCTGATCCAAAGCGAAGAACTGCCGATGCAGACGGGTGCCGGGCAACGCGTGCTCAACGCTGCTGAGGTCACCAGCGGCTTGGCGGCGACGCTGGGGGTAGCGCCATTGATCGGACGCGACTTTAGCGCTACCGAAGAAATTGCCGCTGGCAGCAATGGCCTGAAAGCCGCAATGATTAGTGAAAAGCTATGGCGCGATCAGTATGCCCACGCCAATTCGGTGCTGCAAAAAACGATTACCATCGACGAGCAGCCGTTTCAAATCGTCGGAGTAATGCCGGACAGCGCCTTGGGGATAAGCAAACGCCCGGTTGACGTCTGGCTGTCACGCGCCCGCAGCGGCAATCCCAATAGTTCCGGCACAGCCAACGCTAGCCGCGGCTACGGCGCGCTGTCGATCGCCTATGCGCGCTTAGGCGATGGCGTCAGCCTTGCCCAGGCGAACGCGGCGTTGGCGCAACTGAGCGCGCAATTGGCCAAGCAATATCCCGATGCCAATCATGGCAAGTCGGGCTATTTGCGCCCACTTAGAAGCTATCTCAATGGCGACCAAAGCCAGATGTATCGCGTAATTTTTTGCGCGACCTTGATGCTGCTGCTGATCGCCTGCGCGAATTTGGCTGGCTTGTTGAGCGCACGAGTATTGGCACGTTCTGCCAGTATTGCCAGCCGCGAAATTTTTGGTGCATCGCGCAAACTCATTGCGTTTGGTTTGCTGATTGAATGCGTGCTCTTGGCCAGCGCCGGCGTGTTCCTGGGCTTGTTGGCCGCGAAGCTGTTGTTGAACGCGATCGCGCCGATGCTGCAAAGTCAGTTGAGTAATTTGGCAAGCTTAAGCATGGACTGGCGCGTGATTGGTTTTGCCGCCGCATCCGGCCTTGTGGCCGCGATCTTGAGCGCGATCATTCCGGCGCGCTTTCTAGCCACGATTAATTTGGCGCAAGCGGCGCAAGCGCAATCGCGTTCCAATACCAGCAGCAGCGCGCAAAATCGCCAGCGCAAATTCTTAGTCACCTTGCAAATTGCATTGAGCACCTGCTTATTGATCGGCGCATTGCTCATGCTGCAAAGTCTGCGCCGCTTGGTCAATGTCGAGCCGGGTTTTCAAACGCAATCGGTGCTCATGGCGCAAATCAGCCTGCCCAACAACGCGTTCCCAAAAGCCGCTAACGTCTATGGCGCGCTGGATGCCCTGCGCGCGGAAAGCTTGAGTTTGCCCGGCAGCAAATCGGTGAGTTTCGCGCAGTCTTTACCGCTGACCGATCAGGACAATGGCACCGAGTTCGATTTAGTAAGCCAGCCCGCCGCACGCGGTGAAAAGCCAGAAGCACGGCTGCGCTTTATTGACGTGGATTATTCCAACACGCTGGCGATTCCGCTGACTGCCGGCCGGGATTTCGGTCTTGGGGATAGCAACGATTCCGCACCCGTGATGTTAGTCAATCAAGCCTTTGTCGCGCGCCATTTTGAGGGCCGCACGCCAGAACAAGTGCTGGGTCAAAGCGTGCAGTTGGGCTGGGGCGGCGATGCCGCAAAAACAATTGTCGGCGTGTTGGGCAATGTGCGGCACCGCAATCTAGCGGCCACGCCCGAGCCCGAAATGTATGTGCCGGTGCGGCAGTTTCCGGTGCGCCAGCTATTTTTGATCGCAAAGATTGAACCTGGCAACGCGGCAGCAAAAAACGCCTGGGTCAATCGCATGCAGCAACGCTTGCCAACGATCAACATCGGCCCAGTGCAGTGGTTTGAACAAGCGCGCGATGCCACCTTGATGCAACCGAAACTGGCGGCTGTACTATTTGCCGCGCTAGCGCTTTCGGCACTTTTTTTAAGTGCGGTCGGCCTATTTGCGCTCATGCACTTTTTGGTCAGCTTACGCCAACGGGAATTCGGCTTGCGCATGGCCTTGGGTGCTGCGAAATCCGGCATCTTTGCGCTGCAGCTTCGCCAATCCTTGGCTCTGGTGCTAATTGGCTGTGGCGTGGGCGCTGTGCTTGCCGGTGCCGGTGGAGCCTTGGTGCGGCAATTTTTGTTTGAAACGCAAACGCTGGACGCCACCAGTTTCGCGCTGGCAATAGCGACCATGCTGCTGAGCGGTGCGATTGTGAGCCTTTGGCCCAGCTGGCGCGCGAGTTCGGCGAATGCGAACTCGGTTTTGCGCTAAATGCTAATTATGTCTGCGCGTTTTAAAACGTTCCAGGCTGCACAAACGGTACTTGCTCAAATAGTTGACGCTCGCGTCCACGCGGGTCGAATTCGACGCGTGCATGGCCATCGAAAATCATGGTTTCGCGTTGTTGTAATTGATAATTTGGCCAGTTCGGCAATTTCTTGTGGTTAGGATTGCCACTATGCGCGAACGCCAGTAACGCCTGGCTCATTTGCGCTGCCAACGCTTGTGCCTGTGGTGATGTGCCGGTTTGCTCGCCCGCGTTAGCGATGTTGTCAAACATCAGCGGGATATCCAGTATGTGCATCGCGCCCAGTGTTCCACCCGCTTGTGGCGAGCGCCAGTCGA
>JAYVAQ010000580.1:0-2601 GCA_043750875.1 Rhodanobacteraceae bacterium | reverse complement strand
ATTCGCTGCACTACCCACAGCTAAACCACGCACCTGATCAGCAACCAAGCGACCTTTTTGTGGCGAGAGACGCACCATGCGTAAAATTGCTTTCGCTTCCATGTTATTTGCCCCCCGTCGCTTTCTTTTCGCCCGAATGGCTCTTGAACGTGCGCGTTAACGCAAATTCACCGAGCTTGTGGCCGACCATATTTTCGTTGATCGCAACAGGAACATGTGCGCGCCCGTTGTGAATCGCAAACGTCATCCCAACCATATCTGGGCTGATCATTGAACGTCGTGACCAAGTCTTAATTGGCTTCTTACTATTACTTGCTGCCGCAGCGGCCACCTTCTTCTGAAGATGATCATCGATGAACGGACCTTTTTTTAGCGAACGCGCCATAATTTAGTTACTCCATTAACCTTTGCGGCTGCGGCGGCGAACGATCATGCTATCCGTGCGCTTGTTTTTACGTGTCTTGTAACCCTTCGACGGCTGGCCCCAAGGCGAAACCGGGTGAGGATTACCCTGCCCGCTCTTACCTTCGCCACCACCGTGCGGGTGATCGACCGGATTCATGACCACGCCGCGAACTGTTGGACGAATACCGCGCCAGCGTTTTGCGCCCGCCTTGCCGATCTGTTCAAGATTGTGTTCGCCGTGACCAACTTCACCGATTACCGCGCGGCAATCCGACGGCACTTTGCGCATTTCGCCTGACCGCAAACGCAGAGTCGCATAACCCGCGTCTCTAGCAATCAAAGAAACCGATGCACCAGCACTTCGCGCCATTTGCGCACCAGCGCCTGGCTTCAATTCGATGCAGTGAATCACGCTACCGATCGGCATGTTTGACAGCGGCATGCAGTTACCCGTTTTCACGCCGGCATCAGAACCCGAAAGAATCACGTCGCCAGCTTGCAATCCTTTAGGCGCAATAATGTAGCGTCGCTCGCCATCGGCATAACAAATAAGCGCGATGTGCGCCGTGCGATTTGGATCGTATTCCAGGCGCTCAACTTTACCGGGAACGCCATCTTTCGTGCGCTTGAAGTCAATTAAACGATAGTGCTGACGCGAACCGCCGCCTCGGTGACGAGTTGTAATTCGACCGTAGCAGTTACGTCCACCGGTATTGGATTGGCTGTCCAACAGCGCCTTGACAGGCTCACCCTTGTGCAAGTTCGGCGTAACAACGCGAACCATGCCTCGGCGACCGGGCGATGTTGGATTCATTTTCATTAATGGCATGATTTTTCCCCTATGCCTTCAAGCCAAAGTCGATGCTTTGACCTTCGCTGAGCGTGACATAAGCTTTACGGTAGCCCTGGCGATGCCCCTGCCGACTGCGAAAAGCCTTCGCCTTACCTTTGATGTTCGCAACTTGCACGGCATCAACCTTGACTTTGAACATCGCTTCAACAGCGCTCTTTACTTCGGCTTTGGTCGCCGTCGTATCAATTTTGAACACGTATTGGTTATGCAAAGCCTGGACGCGCGCGGTTTTTTCCGACACGTGCGGCGCACGCAACACCATATAATCGCGTTCAGTTCGAATGATCGCACTCATGACAGCCACTCCTGAACTTTTTTAACAGCGCCTGAAGTAATGACAACGTGCTTTGCAGTGATCAAACTTACCGGATCAATACCAGCAACGTCGACGAGCGCTAGGTGCGGAACGTTACGAGCTGCTAGGAACAGGTTTTTGCTTACTTCTTCGCTGATCAGCAATGCCTTAGTAACGCCCAAGCCTTCCAATTTTTCGATCATGCCCTTGGTTTTCGGCGAGGACACTTCGATGCTGTCCACAACTTTCAAACGATCCTGGCGAATCAGCTCCGAGAAAATGACCTGCAAAGCGCCGCGATACATTTTTCGGTTAACTTTTTGCGTAAAGTTACGCGGCTTCGCTGCAAATGACACACCACCGCCAACAAAAATCGGGGCGCGATAGTCGCCGTGACGTGCGCCGCCACCTTTTTGCTTTTTAAACTTTTTGGTCGTACCAGTGACTTCGGACCGCGTTTTTTGCGCCTTTGTCCCTGCGCGGCCTGCTGCTTGATACGCAGTAACCACTTGATGCACCAAATCTTCAGCGTACTCGCGCGCAAAAACAGAATCGGCAACGCTTAATTTTCCACCACCAACAATATTAAGTTCCATTATCGCGCTCCGTAAGCTTTCGCCGCTGGTTTAACAACGACGTCGCCATTAGTCGCGCCCGGGACTGGACCGCTGACCATAATAAGATGACGCTCTAGATCAATTCGCACGACCTTCAAATTTTGTGTCGTTTGTTGAACGTCACCCATGTGTCCAGCCATTTTCTTGCCTGGAAAAACACGGCCTGGCGTTTGACGCTGACCAAGGGATCCTGGCGAACGGTGACTCAAAGAGTTACCGTGCGTGGCGTCGCCCATCTTGAAGTTATGTCGCTTGATAGTGCCGGCAAAGCCTTTACCTTTCGTGACACCTGTTACGTCAACCATGTCGCCGACGGCGAAGGTGTCAACTTTGATTTCTGCACCTACTGCGAAGCCGCCAATTTCTTTAGCGTCAACGCGCAACTCCCACAAACCGCGACCCGTGCCCGCATTTGCTTTCGCAAAGTGACC
>JAYVAQ010000579.1:0-24091 GCA_043750875.1 Rhodanobacteraceae bacterium | reverse complement strand
GCGGGCCTTTTTTTACCAAGTCGATTTGTTGAACGCCAGAATTCTCGTTGTATTGAAAATAATAAACTGAACCATCTGCACCGAGTGCAAAGGCACCGGCAGTGACTAGGCTTAGAGGCAGCTCGTCCAGTACCGCGTCTGGGGTGGAGCCGACAATGCCCGGGCCACCTTCCAAAGTCAGCACGCGCTGTTTTTCGCCCGTTTCCGCGTACAGCGTGCCGGTATTGGTATCGAGCACATGGTGCGAATTGAGCGCAAAGCCTCCCAAGCCTTGGCCTATCTGATTATAAGCGCTGGGTGACACGCGACTGGGGTTGCGCAGCGTGCTGGTGCCAGCAGCATCACTGGTCTGGCAGTTTTGATAGGTGGCGCCCGCGCTCCGAAAAACAAAAATACTGGTACGCCCGGGTAGGGGCCTGCGCGCACTGTAGCGCTGCCAACCTTCGATGAAATCGCGACCCTGAGAACCAAGTATCATTGGGTATTCAAAACAGACTGTGGTCTTTAGACTCAGTTGGCCATTGATGGGGCGCCCATAAAAGCCTACCAATGCGATACGGCGGCGCACAAATTGATTGGCTGATAACTCACTGCGTGTATACCTTTGCGTCGTCGATTCGAGCGTTTGCGCCACGTTAATTGAGGCACTTACTAGCTTCAGGGGAATAGACGCGCCGGTTAAACGCCGGCGCACCACATTCGAACCGTTGCGATAGCCCGGTGCCCGATTGCTGGCGTAATTCAATGATGTGCCAGTGCCTGCAACAGGCACCATTTCGCGCAACGCACCCGTATTACAGTCAATTACGCTGCCGCCATCCTGCGTGCTTTCACAGAGATCTTCGGGCTCATCATCTTCTGGCTCATCTTCCTCGCAGTCGGTGCCGGTGCAGGGCTCATCTTCGTTTGGTGGGTCGTCTTGATCCGGCGGCGGCTCGTCATCGGGGTCAGGATAAAAAGGCCAATTACAATCCCAAGGCGTGAAATGGCTAATCACTGAGCGGGTGAAATTAGCACCGACCGCATAGCGCTGCGCAATTACCGTGCGTTCTTCCAGCGTAATGCCAAGCGCCGTGTAAGCGTCTGGCGTGGCCGGTGTGCCGTTGCCTTCAACATCTAAATTCGCGACACCACTGGTCAACGAAAGCACTTCCACCACTCGGCCATTCGGCGCACCAATCCATTCGCCAGTTGTTTGTTCGTAATAGCCAAGCGGCACCGCTTCGCCAGTTTTGACTGAAAGAAAATTATCCACATACAAAGAAAGTGGCTGGTTGAACTGCACCCGCTACGCGCCGGTGCTTAAGGCTTCATCGCTGCTTAGTTCGACGGCAAAGGTGTAGGCAATATTGGCTGGCAGTGTTCCGGGCATGCGTTCCGGCCCACTTTCGCCTAAGGTGTATTCGGTGGCCCGAAACATCAGCTGCGGCATGGCCTGAACGCGGCCATCGGCATAGATTAAATTGGCGGTGGTGCCGCTCGGGAAATACACGCGGCTGGTGCGGGTGCCATCTACATCGCTTTGGCTACTGCCGGAGGCTAGCTGTGCGGGTGTGCCGACGCCTAGCTGCACCGGCGTCACTTGCGCGTCGGGTGCAATCAATACGACATCGGGGAACAGGCTGAAATCACGCCACGCGCTGAGTTTGCGGCGTTGGCTGGTCAACAGGCCGGGTTTGGAGTAATCCAAAATCACGTCACCGCCGCCATTGAGTACCAAATCGTAATAGCCGCTGCTGCGGCTGTAGGTGTAGCCAACTTCCGGCTGGTTCAGCGCACGCACCAAAACGCCTGCCAATGGTTGACCAGCACTATCCAACACGCGACCGCGCACAATTGCGACGCGATAGTCCTGGATGGGATCCCCCTGCATGCCGCGCTGGATTGGGTTCGGCCCCGAATACAGTGGCCCCGCGAGTTCACCGAAACTAGGGAAAATAGTCGGGTCTGGCGGCGGCAATATCGATTCGGGCTCGGGTGGCGTGAACGGCACCGCGCCGAGCAGCTCACCGGCTTCAAAGCGCGACGCGAAAATTCGATCTGGGCTAATTTCGGGCTGAAATTGACTCACAATTGCTTGCCCAAAATCTGTAGTAAGCGGCACATTGGAAAGTGCGAACGTCCTGCTAGTAGTCTCTGCGGCGACTAGTGCGCTAGTCTGGCCGCCCGTGAGCCCGAGAGCGAAAACAATCATCAGCCAGAATCTGCTTAGCATTGCCAACCCCTTTTGTTCAGCTGCGATTTAGCGACACTACGCTTCGGTTAAGGCTGGCGTCAACCGGTTAATACGAATTCAAATATTGGCGTTGAGTATTTAAAGGGCTAGAACAACAGCGCGCCAAGCGAAATCCCAGCAGCTGCGAGCCATCTGGATCAAGCGCAAATAGGTTTCGTGCACCAGTTCGGTGGCGCTGAGGCTCAATTTGCCAGGCGCACATTTTCCAAGCGCGCTGCGGGCGCTGCGTTTTAGTAATGGATACAGCGTTTCAATCAACGCGCTTTCAGCCGCTTTGTCGCCAGATTTCCAGCGGTTTAATAGCAATGTAAGGTCATGAACTGGCTCTGTCATGCTGCCCGCGCACCAAATATAGACGCGGTCGTGGCCGCAGCAAAGCGAGCGAAGCAACATGAAGTTCTATAGCGCGCCGCTGTCGATCTAAACTGGGTTGCACGAGAGTGCGCCCAGTCTGTGGTGTCATGTGAGGATTGAATAAGCATGTGAACCTTGGTGTCGAGCGTGCGGGGATTGAGAAAATTAACTCGAATTGGGTGCCTGCGGTAAATGTAAGGAGCTAAATTTTCTGCGTCCGTGTCAGGTATTGAAGTTTGATATCGTGCTATCTAAATCAGTTGGATCCCAAGGAGATTTAGGATGTCCCAAACGATTCGAGATATTCAAAATGGCGCAGCCCAGCTTCTCATTCGCGGCCTAGACCCGGGCGTAAAAGCACGTTTGCGTCACCGCGCGGTGCGTAACGGCAGCAGCATGGAAGCAGAAGCGCGGGCAATTTTGACAGCGGCGTTGGTGCTTCAAACGAACTCGGAGCCGATTGGTT
Source organism: Rhodanobacteraceae bacterium (assembly GCA_043750875.1). GTDB lineage: Bacteria > Pseudomonadota > Gammaproteobacteria > Xanthomonadales > SZUA-5 > JANNYA01. Next base: position 21,035 of record JAYVAQ010000579.1, on the reverse strand, counting down.
TTGGCACCGCAATGCTGCAATGCTTTTCCGGTTCCGGCGCAGGCTTAACAGCAGAATTGGCGACATTGCCGCGTCGTGCTGCAATTCTGGCGGCATTTTAATGTTAAGCATTTCGCGGCGTTGGACGGCTTTTGATCAATCCGTGGCTAGATTAATTTCGGGCGCACTAAAACCACCCTTCACTCAATACTCCTCCGGATAAACAAAGCCCTCTGCGCACTCAATTTCATCGAAATCCACCGGGATATTCAGGCCGCGGAGCGTCATTACGCCGCGTGCGATCACGCTTTGGTATTCAAACTGGCTGTTGACCAAAAAGTGCTTATGCAGCACGCGGCCCTCCGGGTCGAAGGCCCAATACTCCGGCACGCCCGCGCGCTCGTAGATTCGGCGTTTGATCACCAAATCGCGGCCCGCGCCATTCGGGCTAATCACTTCAATCACAACCTCCGGCGCGCCTTTAATGCCGGTCGGGGTTTCTTTGTTGCGTTGGCAATTGATCAACACATCCGGTTGCACGACGTTGGACTCAAAGCCATCGCTGTCATTTGCTTCGGCAAGGCGTACGTCATACGGGGCGACGAAGACGCGACAGGGTTTGCCTTTTAAGTGCGCGACAAGTTGATAGGAAATTTCAACGACGGCCAGTTGATGCAGCGTTCCCGCACCCGCCATCAACCAATACTGGCCTTGGATAAGCTCGTAGCGTTTACCGTCGTTAATCTGCAAATAATCCGCATAAGTTGAGTGTTGCAATTGACGTTGGGCTGACATGTTGGCTCCGATACGGGTGATTTTGTAAGCTAGTTTGGCGCGGCAGGGGCGGGCGCGCAAATGAATGACTTAATTTCGATCCAACTCAATCAAATCCACCTTTTTCTGCCGTAAACCGGCATTTAAATCATCAAGTTCATCGCCCAGCATTGTCTTTGTTGCCGCCAACGCGGTATCCGCTAAGGCAAACAATTCTTTCGCTAATTCCTGCTGTGCCGCAGTCGGCTTGTTATCACCAAAATTAATCTGCGACAGCAATCCAGACAATTTGTCATTTAAACGCACCGGAAAATTTAGTGGGTCTTGTTCGCTTTTCAAGCTGGTTTGATAGATCGATTCCAACAGCGCAGTGCGCCGTTTTTCCAGCGCTTCCAGCTTGGCCTTCCAGGTTTCGTCTTTCGCAAAACGTTCACCCAGCGCGCTTAATGAGGTTCCGAAGCGCGTTAGCTGATCAATGGCAACATGTAAGCTTGTTAACCTTTCGCTGACCTGCAACGCGAGTTTGTGCTGCGCCAGGAAATCGTCTGCGCTTACGTTTGCCCTTGGGTCGGCTTTCAGCTCGAAGCTTTGCTTGTGTTCAATCCCGGCAAAACTTAGCACCGCTTGATATTGCCCCGGCACCGCCTTTGGGCCGGTGGGATCACTATTCCACAACACTAATCCGTCGAACTGTTTTGGCGACGGATAGCGGCCATTCCAGGCGAAGCGATTAATGCCCAGATCGCCGGTGAGCACGCGCAAATCTTGCCCGACGTGCTTGACCTTGGCTTTCGCTTCGTCGGCTTTTGCCTCCTCAGCCTCAAGTTTGCGCGTGTAGCGAATGATGGCTTTGCCGCTGGCGTCTTGTATTTCTATGCTGAGGTTATCAACGGCGGTGGCGGCGCGGGGCAGTTGATAATAGATAAGGGTGCCCGGCGCTGGATTGCGGCCGGCCGCGTTTGGCTTGTCATCGCTGCTGGTTTCCAATCGATAACTGGCCCGAGGCGGATACAGGCGCGCGGATTGTTTATCGATTTGGCTCGCAGCGGCAAGCGGTGTGGTGTCATCCAAGATCCAAAAGCCGCGTCCTTGAGTGGCGGCGATCAAATCACCCTGATGCACAGCGAAATCATTGATCGGCACCAGCGGCAAATTCAGCTGAAACGCACGCCACTGGGCGCCGTCGTCTTCGGATAAGTACATGCCACGCTCGGTGCCAGCGTAGAGCAAACCCGCACGCGCTGGGTCGGCGCGCAGGGCACGGGTGAAGTGGCTGGCGGCGATGCCGCGTGTGATCAATTGCCAGCTTTTGCCGCGATCCTTCGTGCGATACAAATACGGCGTGCGATCCCCTAACTTATAGCGCGTGCCCACCAAATAAGCCGCATCGCTGGAAAACGGGCTGGCTTCCAGCGAATTCCACTGCATATCTTTCGCGGCTTGCTTGGGCGTGACATTTTGCCAATTCGCACCGTCATCCAGGCTTAAATGGACTAAGCCATCATCACTAGCGGCCCAAATTTGCTGCGCGTTTTGCACGGCTTCGGCGAGCGCAAAAATCGTCGCGTAATACTCGACGCCGGTATTGTCTTTGGTGATCGGCCCGCCCGAAGCCTGCAGCGTTTTTGCATCGTTACGCGTTAAATCCGGGCTGATCGCTTGCCAGCTGTGGCCGTCGTCCAGGCTTTGATACAAACGATTGCCGGCCGCAAACAGCCGGTTAGGATTGTGCCGTGAATGCAGCAGTGGGAAGTTCCATTGAAAGCGAATGCGCGCGTCTTTAGCGGCATGGCCAATGGTTTCTTCGGGCCAAACATTGACCAGCTGCTGGGCATCGGTGGCATGGTCATAGCGCATCAAAAAGCCCATGTACGAACCGCCAAAAACCAAGTCTGGCTGCCCGGGTTTGGCGCTAATCCAACCACTTTCGCCGCCCGCCGTGGGTTCCCAATCGCGTGCGCCGATTTCCCCGGAACTCAACGAGCGCGAGCGAATTCGCACGGCACTGTTATCTTGTTGCCCCGCCAATAAGCGATACGGGAAAGCGCTGTCGACGGAAACTCGATATAGCTGTGAGGTCGGCTGGTTGTTTTGACTAGACCAAGTCAGCCCGCCATCAATACTAATCGCCGCGCCACCATCATTGGCGCTGGCAATGCGCTTGGGGTTGGCCGGATCGATCCAGTGATCATGATGATCGCCATGCGGCGTAGCCACGGTGCTAAAGCTTTTGCCGCCATCGCCAGAGCGATGCAGACGCACGTTCAATACCCACACGGCCTCGGCGTCTTTAGGATCCGCCACCACACGCGAAAAATACCAAGCGCGTTGCCGTAACGCGCGATCACTATTGACCAAAGCCCAGGTTTTGCCCGCATCTTTAGAGCGAAACAAGCCGCCGTCTGCGTGCTCGATCATCGCGTACAAATTATCTGGGGCACTCGGGCTAACGACAATGCTGCTGATGCCGATCGGGCTGTCGCTGCTGGCCTTGGGCAAGCCTTCATTGCCGGTCAACTCGACCCAGGTTTCCCCGCGATCGGTGCTTTTCCAAAGCCCCGAACCGACACCACCACTGCTCAAAAAATTTGGGCCCCGCTGCACGCGCCAAGTGCTGGCATACAAAATTCTCGGGTTGCTCGGGTCCATGCTCAGATCGTCTGCCCCAGCGTAGGCATTGACGAACAGCACGCGCCGCCAAGTTTTGGCGCCGTCTGTGGTTTTATAGATGCCGCGCGCCTCGCCCGGCGCAAAAACATCGCCTAACACTGCGGCGTAGGCGGTTTCAGGATCGCTTGGGTCCACCACAATCCGTGGAATCGTGCGCGAGTCCCCCAGGCCCGCAAACGTCCAAGTTCGGCCAGCGTCGGTGGATTTCCAAACGCCTTCACCTTGGCTCATATTGCCGCGAATCGTCGCCTCGCCGGTGCCCACATAGATCACGTTTGGGTCACTGGGCGCCACCGCTACTGCGCCAATGGAGCCGCCAAAAAAGCCGTCGGAGATATTGCTCCAACTGCCGCCCGCGTCCGCACTTTTCCAGACGCCACCGCCGGTAGCGCCGAAGTAATACAGCATCGGATCATGCGCAACGCCAGTAATGGCGGCCGAGCGCCCGCCCCGGTAAGGACCTACCTCGCGCCACTGCATGCCGCTGTACTGGTCGGCGGTTTTGGCGCTTGGCATTTCTGCGGCAATGGCCAGGTTGGCATTAAAACCCAAGGTGAAGAGAGAGATGGCAAGACAAACAAATCGCATGGCTGACTCGTTAAAAAGGGGCGTAAACCTGCTGGCGCGAATATGGAAAACAGGGTGAATTACTGTCCAAGTAGCGGAGACTTAAAACTGCCTAATACGCGTTTCGCCGGCAATCGCGACAATCTGTGCTTCCAAATCGCGTCTTAAGCCACACAGAAATAAAAGCTCGGCAGCAACAAACAGTGGGCCAATCGCCAAGCCGATTAAGTCATCAACGAAAGCTGGCTTTTTGCCTTCGTAATAGTGGCCAATAAACTGAATCACCCAGCCCACCACAAATAAACCAGCGCCCCAAAACAGCCACGCGTACGGTTCTGTTAGGCTCAACGCCTGCGCCGCCCAGCCCATCAGCAGCAGCCAAACCGTCATGACTGCGCCCATCGCCGCCTCCAGCCTCAAGTAATAAATGCACGCCAGAGCGGTCGCCAGCCACATAGCCGATACAAACACGCCGCCCACCGAAACGCCCGCCCTAGCCAGCAACACCTGCACGCCAAAAACAATCAGCGGCACGCCGAAAAAGTGCGTCAAAATGTTGCGCTTATCGCGGTGATATCCCGCGTATTTTGCAAGCGCCCGAACCAACGCATTCGGCGTTGCCGTTGCAGAAATGCTCATTCTTGCCTCCTCTTCAACACTCAGCGGGCGCTAAGTGTGCGGCAATTGGGGCGATTTTTCATGGGGTGCGGATGCAGCATTTTGAGACTGTGTCGGAAATTTGCTGGAGCTTGCTCACAAAGAAGGATAGAGTTCTAAAATGAAAAATCCAAACTGGACCTACATGCTCCGCATTATGCGTAACCCTGACCGAATTCCTATGGAACGGTTAGGTGAGTATGTGCGGGAATTTGCTCGGCTATTGGGTGTGGAAAATGGGCCGCGTTTTAAGGGTATTAAAAAGGCAAGCACTGGCCTAAAAGCCTACATTCCGCCATCGCGCGAACATGAGGTTAGCGTTCGGCTTTTTCAAGCAAAGTCGGATCCATGCAGCCGAGCAGCAAAAATCAGGCAGGTGATTGAGGACATGTTGGGTAAAGACGCAATCAATGATGCCCAGCTACTAGATGCGAATGAAAATGTTGTATTTCATCTGCGTGGTGAAGGTGATGATCTTCAGTTGCATCGATTGCAGCAAAAGGGCGTCGTAGATGGTGTGGTCACGGGTGTGGTAGGTGCGGACGACACGATGACCCTTCATCTTCGCGATCATTTAAATCAAGACCTTAGGCTCGAAATTCGTAACGAGACTCTAGCGCGCGAACTGTTGCTGAAATTTAGGGGCGGAATGGTTCGAGTTTATGTCGACGGCAGTTGGCTGAGAACGGCGTCTGGCTGGAAACCGGAGGCCAGCAAATGCCGAGTGGAGCGCTTTGAAATTTTGGACGACACACCAATTGGGCAGATATTCGAAGCTTTGGCAGCAATTGATGGCAGCGAGTGGCAGTCACTAAAAGATCCAATAAACGAATGGCGGTCTTTGAGAGGCATTCATTGAGCGCATATTCCTTGCCAAAATGCATTTTAGTAGACGCAAATTTTCTAGTTGCGTACCTCGACCAAAAAACACCAGCAGACGATCGAACCCGAATGGAGCAATTTTTTGTCGCCGCCGAGAAAGCAAAGTCAAAAATAATTATCCCGATGCCTGCCGTTGCTGAATTTCTTGTCAGATGTGACACCGCCGCCATCAGAATCTTGAATTTGCTGGAAAAGAAGTCCTACATTTTTATGGCACCTTTTGACCGCCCTGCTGCATTTGAATGCGCACAGCTTGATCGTGCCGCGTTAGGCTCGGGCCATAAAAAGGACGGTTCGCTGGAACCGTGGCAAAAAATAAAGATTGACCGACAAATTGTCGCGATTGGTAAAGCAAATGGCGCTAATTTAGTGATTTCTGATGATGAAAGCGTTCGAGATAACGCTTTACGTGTTGGAATGCAGGCGATCACTATTAGCGAATTAGAGCTCACACCACAGCAGGAAGACTGGATAAAACCAGCAAAGTAGGGCTTTGTCGCGCGAATCACCCCACTCCCACGCCACCCTCAAGCAAACCCGGCCCGTTCAACACCGAATCCTGCAAGCGCATTAAAAAACTATGGTGTTTACGCAAATAGCGGTGTACCGATTCGTAATCCGGATACGCGCGCTGCACGTGCGCCCAAAAACGCTTGCTGTGATTGCGCTCAAGCACGTGCGCCAATTCGTGTGCGGCGATGTAAGTGGTGCAGGCGCGTGGTGCAAAGACGAGCGCGAAATTGACGCTCATGGTGTTTTGCGGCCCCAAACTGCCCCACAGCGTGCGCATCGGTTTGATGGTGACGCGGCGAGCGCTGACGCCTAGCGCCTCTGACATTAGCCGTATGTCTTGCCCCAGCGCTTGCGTGTGAATCGCGGCGAGCGCATTGATCAGCTGTTTGCGCGCCGTGCTCAGTTGATTGACGCCGGGGCGCGCCAACAACGTGATCGTATCCGGCTGGTCCACAAACGGTGCGCCGCCCGTGCTTAGCGCAATCGTTTTACTGACGCCAAAAATCGGTACGCGATCATCCGCACTCAGCGCGAGCTGAAATTCAGCAGCGCCTTTACTTTTGCCGGTATCGTGCTTAGTCAGGTGTTTTCGCAGCCAAACAATTTGGCTGCGCACAAAGCTAATCACTTCCGCATCCGCTAGTCCACGCGGCACACTGACATTGACCGCACCCTCGCGTACATATAAACGCATGCCCCGCCCACGCGCCAAATGCCGCGTGATCGGGCGGCCTATGGCGCGTTCTAGATCGGCGAAGGTGGCACTTGCGATCACATCAATTTAAACAGCTCATCCAGACTGCCAATCAAGCGACGAAATTCCAGCGCCATCAAGGTAAAGCGCGTGTCCAATTCGGCGGCGGCATCTTCGCCTGCGGTATCTTTAATCTCGTCCAAAATAATGTCCAAGAATTTGAGCTTGCGCAGCTTGAATTTTTCATCCAGCACGAAACTTAAGCGATTGTCGTAAATCAGCGCCAGCTGACTTACTTTCTTGCCCATACGTACGTGCTCGCGAATTTCTTCGGCGCTCAAATCATGGCGTTTCGCTTTGACCGCGCAACCGGCATCTACTGGGTCTTTTAATTCACACTCATCGCCCAGCTCAAAGGGGCCATCGCATTTACCGGCGACCAACCACGCCGACATCATCGCGCTGACGCTTTCCTCGGTCTGCACCGGCTCCGCCACGAACGATCCCAAACCCTCGCGCAATTGGGTGATGATGAATTCGGCGGGCTTGTCGGTGGCGGCGTCGACGATCAGCATTTTGCGCTCAAGATCGATATAGGCGGCTTGGCGTGACGGCTTAACGAAGGCACGTGGCAATAAGTCCATGAGCACTTCATCTTTAATCTGTTCACGCTGCTTTTTACCGGGGTTGCGCCCGGTGCGCTCGCGTATTGCCTTAATTTTGACTTCCATCGCTTCTTTAACGACTGAACCCGGCAACACCCGGTCCAGCCCGCCCAACTCCAGCAATACGCAATCGCTGGCTTGATGCAACAGTACTTCGGAGTCATTTCCAAACGGTGACACGAAACCTTTGCGGGAAGGTTCTAACGGCCCGATGGGCTTTAGCGCGGCCTTTTCCAGGCCTTCGTTAAAGCTTTCGCGCGCAAAACTAAAGTCCACAGGCAAACGATAAGCAGAGACAGATTTAAACCACATGGCGAGAACCTATAGAAAACGGATTGCGATGTTGCCTAAATTTTCTAGATTGAGCTAGCTTATTTGCGCCGATCCAAAGTACTTAAGTGCATGTGAGTTGAAAGTCGCTGCACATACTTTGCAAGCCCAGCTCACATGCGACACGTCTTGTCGCAGCCATATAGAAAATGGTCGCTCCAAACCAAGGAGTTGATTCATGAGCATGCGCCGCAAGCGACACAAAAAGGCGACCGAATTTGCCCCCATCATGCGTTTGTGGTTGCTGCGCCTATTGGTGCCGATTGGCGCGCAACGTCAATTTATCTCACACATGGGATTTAACGATGACACGACCGCCGAATTGCTGGGTTTGCAGGAATGGGTCGGGGTTGAAGCGCGCGAATTTGATATTAAGCTGGTGCGGGTGGCGCTGCGCAAGCTGCATGAAAGCGCCGAATTAGAATTGCAAAACGCTAGCCTGCCCGAATGTCTGCAGGCCAATATTGCGCGTATCGCCAAGCTGGTGAACCTTTCTAATACCGACTGCCGCATTCTAGAGTTCGCGGTGATGGTGCGCTGCGAACCCACCCTAGAAAACATGAGCGATGAATTAGGCTCCCTTTCCACGGTGCGAATATTTCATACGCTGTCGATGTTGCTTGATATTGCGGAGCACGAAATCCGCGACGCCCTGAGCACGCACGGCATTTTGGCCAAGTCTGGCTTGGTATCGCTAGAGCGCAAATCAACGAAGCGGCTGAGCGAAGGCTTGGAACTCTTGTCAGATACCTTTGCCGATCATATTTACAACACAGCCGCCGACCCGATCCATTTGCTGCGCGATACCGTGGCATTGAGCGCGCCTGCAGAATTGCAAATCGCTGATTATCCACACGTTGCGCCGACGCTGAGTATTTTGCGGCCGTACTTGAAGCAAGCCATCGCCACGGCGCGAAAAGGCGTCAATATTTTTCTTTATGGCGATCCTGGTACCGGCAAGAGCCAGCTGACGAAAGCAATCGCGAAAGAACTTAGGTGTGAACTATTTGAGGTGGCCAGTGAAGACAGCGCCGGGGACGCGGTCGATGGTACGCGCCGCTTGCGCGCGTTTCGGGTGGCGCAAAGTTTTTTCGCGCAGCGCCGCGTGCTGTTTCTGTTTGATGAGGTCGAAGACGTGTTCGATGACGGCGACAGCTTATTTGGCCGTAAAAGCACGGCACAAAGCTGCAAAGCCTGGATCAACCGCACTTTAGAGGAAAATCCGGTGCCGACACTTTGGCTGTCCAATTCCGTGAAAGGGATGGATCCAGCCTTTATTCGCCGCTTCGATATGGTGTTTGAATTGCCGGTGCCGCCGAAAAAGCAGCGCACGCGTATCCTGGACGATATTTGTTCTGACCTGCTAGATGCACCCAGCTTGGCGCGTATTGCCGAATCGCCTGAGCTAGCTCCGGCGGTAGTGGCAAAAGCCGCTGCATTGGTGCGTTCGATCTATGCTGAGATTGGCTCTGGTGCAACGACAAACGCGTTTGAGCTATTGATTGGCAACACCCTAAAAGCGCAAGGGCACGCGGCGATCCGCAAAAATGACCCAAACCGTTTACCAGAATTTTATGACCCAGCATTTATTCACGCCGACGCAGACCTAGCTTGCATTGCTGCCGGACTGCTCAGCGCGAAATCTGGTCGACTTTGCTTATATGGCCCGCCCGGAACCGGAAAAACCGCGTATGGCCGTTGGTTGGCAGAACAGCTAGATGTGCCGCTGCTGGTGAAGCGAGCGTCAGATTTGATGTCTATGTATGTGGGTCAAAACGAGAAAAATATTGCGCTGGCTTTCCACCAAGCGACAAACGATGGCGCGCTGCTATTGATCGATGAAGTGGATGGTTTTTTGCAAGATCGAAAAGGTGCGCAGCGCGGTTGGGAAGTCAGCCTAGTGAACGAAATGTTGGCGCAAATGGAATCCTTCCCAGGGGTGTTCATTGCATCGACTAATTTGATGGAAGGCCTGGACTCGGCAGCGCTGCGCCGCTTTGATCTGAAGGTAAAGTTTGATTTTCTAAAGCCCGAACAGGCGTGCGAACTATTGCGCCGTCATTGCCAAAAACTCCGGCTAACAGCCCCGCAAGTCGAACAATTGGCGCGCGTGCGGCGTTTGCCGCAGCTAACGTTGGGTGATTTTGCGCTCGTGTTGCGCCAACACCGCTTTCGCGCGCTTCGCTGTAGCGATGATTTTGTAACGGCGCTCAGCGCGGAATGCGCGGTCAAGCAACCCAGCCGAGCGCCGATTGGCTTCTTGCATAACTTTGTCGCCCGCTAAATTGTCATCTGATGGAGTTCATCATGCATAGCTTTTCCAAATCTAAGTTGATGGCGCATCGACAATGCGAAAAGCGCCTCTGGCTTGAATTGCATCGCAAAGAGTTAGCGGTTGATAGCGCAAGTGCTGAGGCCAATTTTGCCGTTGGCAATCGTGTCGACGAATTAGCACGCCAGCTTTACGACGCGAATAACGATGGACTGTTTATCGATCGCGCCACTGGCACCAAGCAGGCGTTGAGCAGCAGCGCGCTGGCGATGCAAACCGCGCAACCGATTTTTGAAGCAGGCTTTAGCGCCAACGGCGCATTTGCTTTCGCTGACATTATGCTGCCTCAACAAAATAGTAGGAAGCTAACTTGGCGAATGGTTGAGGTGAAAGCTACGACCAGCGTTAAGCCCTATCACCACGATGACGTAGCGATTCAAGCCTATATCGCAAACGCTGCAGGCGTTTCATTGCATAGTGTTGCAGTTGCGCATATTGATAAAAACTGGGTCTATCCGGGCGGCAAAAACTATCACGGCCTGCTGATTGAACATGATCTAAGTGAACAAGCACTCGCGCGCGGCGAGGAAGTCAAAAGCTGGATCAGCGCTGCACAGCGCGTCGCGCGAAAACGCAAAGCGCCCGCAATTAAAGTCGGGAAACACTGCACCGCGCCATTTGAATGCCCGTTTATTGCGCATTGCCAAGCCCAAGAGCCAGCGCCTGAAGCCTCAGCGAATTGGCTGCCCAATGTGCGAACCGCCAAATTAAAAGCGTTGCTTAGCGAGACCAACGAGCTGGCGGATGTGCCAAACGAAGCGTTGAATCGGCTGCAACTACGCGTCAAAACCCAAAGCTTGTCGAACAAAATCTATTTTGATGCAAAAGCTGCGCGCGCAGAATTATCGCGCCACCAAGGGCCGTACCATTTTCTTGATTTTGAAACGATAAACTTCGCCGTGCCAATTTGGCGCGGCACCCAGCCGTACCAGCAGATTCCGTTCCAATTTAGTCTGCACCGTGTGGGTTGCAACGCGAAATTCGTGCACCGCAGCTTTCTAGACTTGTCGGGCAAGAATCCATCAAAAGCCATCGCGGAAGCATTGATCGCTGCTTGCGGTACGCGCGGCGCGATTTTCGCTTACGGCGCAGCCTTTGAAAAACGTTGCATTAGTACGCTTGCAAGACGGTTGCCAAAATTGCGCTTGCAGTTATTGGCGATCCACGCACGCATTGTTGACCTGCTGAAAACCGCACGCAATTACTACTATCACCCGGCCCAAGAAGGCAGTTGGAGCATCAAAGAAGTATTGCCCAGCATCGCGCCCGAGCTGAACTACGAATCGCTGAGCGTGCAGAACGGGCAAATGGCAATGCAAGTGTATGTAGAGGCTATCGCGCCGGAAACCACCAAATCCCGAAAAACAGAGATAGAGCAGCAACTGCTTGAGTACTGCAGGCAAGACACGCTTGGGCTGCTGCATATTTGGTCATACTTGTCTTCCGTGTCGCTATCGCGAGACTTGTCGGCCGCACCGTGTTAACCAACGAACGCCATGTCCAAACGCCCTGAAAGTATAGAAACCACTCTGCTTGCGATCGAGCTTATGCGCCGTATTCCGCGCGGACGTAAGATTTCTGCCGTTGATTTGCACGAACAGATTAAAAATGCCGGAATGCAGCGTGATCTTCGAACCATTCAGCGCCAGCTGGCGTTGCTCAGCGCGCATTTTGACATTGAGCGTGATGACAGCAGTAAACCGTTCGGCTATCGCTGGAAGCAGGCGTCAAAAGGCTTGAGCTTACCAATTTTGAGCGAACAAGAATCGCTATTGCTGATGCTGGCCGCGCAGCATCTAAAGAACTTGCTGCCCGCCAGCCTGATGCAGACACTAGACGGTTTTTTTGTCCAAGCGCGCAACAATCTGAGCACGCCAGACAATGCAAAACTCGCACACGAATGGCTTTCAAAGGTACGTGTCGCCAGCACCACGCAACCGCTATTGCCACCGGTGATTAAGCCCGGCGTATTCGAGAACGTCAGCAATGCGCTATATCGCAATCAGCTGCTGAAAGTGGACTACACCAATTCCGGCGGTAAAAACAGACTAGCCACCGTGATGCCGCTAGGCCTAGCGCACCAAGGGCCGTGCCTTTACTTAGTATGCCGATATCAAGGCTACACGGACGAGCGCAGCCTAGCGCTGCACCGCATGCAGTCCGCCGAAGCCACGACGCTAAGCTTCGAGCGCCCTACGGATTTCAACCTACAAAAATACGATGAAGATGGCCGCTTTCTATTTGGCGAAGGCAAACGCATTCGCCTAAAGTTTCGAATTAGCCAAGATGCCGGGAAACACTTGCTCGAATCACCGCTATCAAGCGATCAAAAAGTACGCGAAGTTGGCGGTCAATTTGAGATCACCGCGACGGTGGTCGACAGCGCGGTGCTGGAACGGTGGTTGAGGGGTTTTGGGGAAGAGGTTTCTGGGGTTCGGAGACTGCGTAAGCTGAGGCCGTAATTTGTAACTCGCCCACTTTTGCAAATTTCAAGCTTTACGCTGCCAGTGCTTGTCTTGCCACGGTTCTTTAACTAGAGATTGCTCAAATAATTCTGCCAACTCATCGCTTTCAACTGGCTCAAGCTGATGAAAGTTTAGTCGATTCAAAATTTGTGCAGGGACAAATGGCCTTGTGGAGCGATTTCCTATCATTCTGACGTAGTCAAAAAAAGTGCTCTTAAAATCGACATACGCGTCCAAGTCATCCCAAATCTCAGGAACAGGCCCAGATATAAACGGTCTGGATAAGCGCGCAATTTTCAGGTCATCACTTAAATGACTGATTGTGCGGTCATATAGCTTCTCAAAGACCCTTTCTGAAAATGGATCTGAAGTAAGATCATCGAGTAAATCACTAAGCGCATTAACCTTGGAAAAACTAATCTTCGCAGCATCAATATACTCGCGATATTTCATTGCAAGTTTTAGCTCGCCGATTTCCTCTAGTCGAGCCTTTAATTGCATCAGTTCAACCTTCTTCGCCTCGCCGACATTCTCGAGGGCCTCGTTCAGCTCATCATCCAGCGCGCTTGGCACCCAATAGCCATAACACGTTTCTATCGAATACTTTTTAATGCCTATACGTTTAGATTTTTCAGGATTATTGTCTGGAAATGCGGCAGTACCGCTCTCTAAATTGCCAGAAACTTCAGTTCGAGCAGCAATTCGCAGGCTGAATGGCCCAATACCAGGTTCTAATTCCGCGTGTGGCAAGGATACGCTTCCAAGTTGGTTCTTTTGTTCGTCTGATAAGCGATTGATGAGTTCACGAAACGGGTTAATTGTGAAAGACAGCGATTCATTTGGTTTAAAATACATCACCCCAGTTCTAAAAAACGAGATCAGAGTTGTTGAACTTAGCATAACCGGGCCGAGTAGACTGGCGTTTTTCCAAGCGGCCTCGAAATAATCAAAAAGTGGATCTATTTCGCGGGTGAGTGAAATAAGTATCTCTTCGTTTCGTTCGAAAGCGGCCTTTGTCGCGTTTGCTGAGCCGATCAGTGCACTCTTATGATTTGCACCTTTCATTAAAAAAAGCTTTGAGTGAAATAACCCAGGCGCAGACGCAAGACGAATCTCTACTTTACTATGCAATTGTCGAAGCAACTCCTGATATGCCTGTAGTTCGTCGGATTGTTCTTTAAGTCGACGACCACCAAGCCTGTTAAACAGAAGTCGGACGTTTTTAATTGGTGATTCGGCAAGCAGTATATTTATTAAGTCTGGATCATAAAAACCGGCAGCAATATCTAACGATTCGGCATATGCAAGCTCACTTTTCATCCAGTTATAGTTTAATTTTTCAACCAAATTGCCCGTTGTGCGCGTCGATGCCAATCGTATTACTGTAGGTTCAGTCATTTGTTTATGTTGCGTTACCGCTGGTTTTAGCGCCCGAATTCGAGCGATAAAATTTGATAAGCTCAATTTCCCGCTTGCATTTTTGAACTGTTCAGCTAAGTCATCTATACGAAGCATACTTGCCAATGTTCCGCACGCCGCTTTATCGATTCGAATTGCTGCGACCGTAGTATCACCATCGAATTTGTCAAAGATTGGATCAAGCCGCCTCTCAATTTCAGCTGCAACGACTTCAAACGATTTACGTTTCAAGCCGCCTAATTCGACTGCCACTTCGTTCCACTGCACCAATGAGTAAGGTCCGTCGCTTGAAACTAATTGCGAAATGTCGCGCTTGCAATGGCGAACAACTTGCTCAACTAATTGCTCCTTACTTTTGCGTGGAGGCAAGGAATAATGCGCATTAATAGATTTGACCTCTTCAAAATTGCGATTACGTAACAACCTACGCACTGAACTGATTTTTGCCATTGTTAACTTCCCGTTGATTTTTCCGGACGTTGAAAACTCGTGTGTTGCGTCTAGCGCAGCAACCTTGCAAGCATAGTCCTTTCAATTTGCAGCCAGCGGACATTAATCGGCGCGCGGCGTGTTAAAAATTGGGTTGCATTCGTCACACATAGCGCATGCGAAAACAAAAAATCTGGACCGGTATATTCGCCATGAACCAAGAAACCTTTATCCACGTAATCGCAGCCCTGAGCGCCACCGGCCGCCCATCCAAAAGTGTCCTTGCGTTACAGCTCGCGCTTGAAAGAAAGCCGCGCAATGTCCGCCTGCAGGCGGATCTAGCGCGGGCCTATCTTTATGCTGATCGGGTTCCAGATGCGATTGCGCAAGCCAGAAAAGCCTATGCGCTAAGTCCCAGCCACCTAGCAGCGCGCTATTGGTTGCTGCAGAGTTTGGCTTTAACCGGTGCGCACGACGAAGCAATTGAAATTGCCGAGAGCTTTTTAATCGATATGCCAAACGAGCCGCTGTTTCTCGGTGCGCTGGGCATCGCTTACGCAAAAGCTGGGCGCGAAACTGACGCCAGGGCGGCGCTAAAACTTATGCAAAGTGCGCCCACGTCGCAGGATAGAAATCCTTACCAGCAGGCGCAGGTGCTGGCGCAATTGGGTGACGTGGATGCGGCGATAGATTCGCTGGAACTAGCTTCTGACGATGGCAATTATAGTGTCGTGAATCTAGGCATTGACCCGTCGCTTCGGGGATTGCATGGCAACGTGAGGTTTGTGGCCTTGGCTAAGAAGTTGCGGCTGACAGATTATTTTGCGCCTAATGAATCTCTGTGCAATTGAGCGATGAAGCGGGCCTTCAGCCCTTGGACCTTGTTTTACGACTACCTGGGGCTTTGCCCCAGGCTGGTATGAGACGCGCTTTCAGCGCTAAAACTGAAACTCAAACCTTTCAAGCTCAGCCGCGCATCACCCACACAGGTCGGCCACTTGCAGTTTTTGCCTCGCTTGTGCGCATGCGTTTTTCCCACTTCGCAGGTTTTTCGCGTTGGTCAAAGATAACCAGAAAGCCATTCGGTAGATCTAGCCGGCTCAAGTACTGCTCAAGTTGCACCAAGCCTTTCGTTTCTGGGTTAACACGGCTGTCGCGCCAAACTTTGACTTCAATCACCATGCGCACATCACCGTGCACCACCAGTAAATCCATGCGCCCAGAGCCAGCCGCATATTCCCGCTCAATGCGACCGGCACCATTGACCACGCGCTGCAAATAAGCCATCAGCACCAACGTCGGTGCGGCTTCGTGATACGGCACGGACTTCATCATGGCTTCGCCATGTTCTAGCCAAAAGGCAAAGAAATTATCCAGAAACTGCTTGGGTTGCAGTTTGCCGTCCGCACCTTTCCAGCTCGAATTGACCATGTCAGGGTGCATGTTTTCCTGCGCGATGCTAGTCAGCACGCGCGGCAACACTTCGGCATAAATGCCATTCGCTGGCCGCAACGCACCGCGATCCACTCGAATTAGGCCGAGATCCATCAAGTACTGGCGGTCGGTATCGCTCGCACTCAAAAGCTCGCCATTGAGCATCGGCTCAATCACCGAGCGCACACGAGGCTCCTTTAACTTGTCTACTAATTGATCCAGGTGTGAATCATTGCGCAAGATCAACGCTTCACGCGCCGCGCGCATTTTTGCTTCGTCAATTACGACACTGCGCTCGCGATTTTCAATTGTTTTCCACACTGCTTGTTCGGCCAGCGCATTCACCAACCACGGCTGGCCCTGGGTTGCGATCCAAGCGACTTCAATCGCCTCCGGAGTAAATTGCTGTCCGGTAGCAGCGGTGTGCTGGGCGTAAAGTGCTAGCAATTCATCACGGCTAAAATTACCTAGCCGCAAAGATTCGGCCTTTATGTTGAACGCACTGCCGCCGGTAATGACTTCGCCATCGCTCATGGTCATACGGTAATCGCGAATATCGCGTATGCCGCACAGCACAATCGATTGCGGAAATGCCGCTGGACGGTCGTTGTAACCAGCACGAATTTGCCGCAATAACGAAATGAGCGTGTCGCCAACGAGGGCGTCTACTTCATCTAAAAACAAAACAACGGGCTTTGCATTTGATTTTGCGAGCAACGCAATTGCAGCACCCACGGCATCTAACGCCCCCCTAGACAGAATTTGCTCACGCTGAACCTCAATTTCGAGTATGCCGAGCGTCAACTCGGCTTGAGAGGCTAGCTTTGACACGATCGCTTGCGCCGCCGCCCCAATATTATTGCGGGCCGCTTGTGCGCCTTCAATGTTGAGGTACAACGCGGCAAATTTGCCTTGCGCATTTAAAAAGTCGCGCATCGCCAGCAAGCATGTCGTTTTTCCGGTTTGACGTGGCGCATGCAGCACGAAATAGCGTTGCTGGGCGATCAAATCCTCAATCATGTGCTGATCAATGCGCACCAACGGATCAAGTTCGTAGTGCAGGCTGGCGATATTTGGCCCAGCGGTATTAAAGTGTTTTTCGATATGCGCGGCTTTCGGTTCCGGCAATTGTGGATGATTAGACACGGCGCTCCTCTTTTCACTTTTGGTGGAGCCCGACGCTCACAGAAGTGGCGTGGCTGATCTCTATATATCGACCACGCAGCACTAGATTAACCGATCTAGGCTAAGGGTTGCCTTTGCGCTTGGTATCAAGCGGGATACGAAGAATACTCAGCGTCGCATCAGAGCTATGGATGCGCTGTAAGCACTACTTGCGCCGATCCAACGTACTCAAATGCATGTGGTACTCAAACCGGTCTGGGCGGTATACGCCAACTAGATGATCGACCACCCGGCCTTCGCTATCAATATAAGTGCGAGTCAATGACAGCACCGGCGCGCCGACACTCAAATTCAAAGCCTGCGCCACTTCGGGGTTCGCAGCTGCGGCGTTCAAAATTTGATCGACTTCCGCCAGTTTTATGCCCATCGCACGGAAAATTTCCAGTCGCGTTTGCGTCTTTAAATTTTTCCGGTTCATCGCCGTTGGCCCGGTTTTTGCTGCAACCTTTTCGGTGGCAACTTCTTTCATAACAATAGTGTGGCTCAAATAGTATGCAAACGGCTCGCCTTGATTGCGCCTTACCCGCACTGCCCGGTCGACTAGCGTTTGTGGCTTAATTCGCAAGGCATCGCTGATCGCTTTGGGTGCCGGCACTCGCTCGAAGCTCAATACCTCGACTGTGGTTTCACGCCCCATGATGTTGAGGCTTTCTAAGTTGCCGGTCAGCGGCGCGCGCAACACTGGGCTTGATGGCGGGCGCAAGCGCACGTGGGTGCCGCGCCCGGCGCGCCGTTCAACTAAACCATCTCGACCTAACTCATTTAAGGCGCGTTTGCTGGTGATGCGTGAAACCGCAAAACGCGCGGCAAGCTCGATTTCGCTTGGTAATAAGCTACCTTGCGGCAACTCACCCGATTCGATTTTGCTTTTTAATAACGCATAGAGTTGGTGATACAGCGGCGCGGCTTGCGCACTATTGATCGCAAGCGCATCGGCATCAGTGAAGAGTGCCGGTCCGTTTTGTTTTGGCAAAACATGCAAGCTTTGCTTGTCCGCAATCGTGCGCTTTGGCAAAACATGCAAGCTTTGCTTGTCCACTTTCATGCTTTGAAATCAAAAACTAGCTGCAAAAGTCTCAGCTTTCCGGGCGCATGTATGGAAACAGCAACACATCGCGTATCGAGCCGCAATCGGTCAGCAGCATGACCAAGCGATCAATGCCGATGCCCTCCCCCGCCGTGGGTGGCATACCGTATTCCAATGCGCGGATGTAGTCGGAATCAAAATGCATCGCTTCGTCATTGCCGGCGTCTTTTTCGGCCACTTGAGCATGAAAGCGTTGCGCTTGATCTTCCGGATCGTTCAGCTCAGAAAAGCCGTTTGCAATTTCCCGGCCCGCGATAAAAAGCTCAAACCGATCCGTGATTTCCGCATCGTCATCACAACGGCGCGACAGCGGGCTGACTTCCATCGGGTAGTGCGTGATAAATGTCGGCTGTTGCAGGTTTGCCTCGACGAGTTCTTCAAATAGTGACAACAACAACTTGCCCCAGCCATCGGTGGGGTTAAATTTGATTTTGCGCGCCGTGCATTGGCTGCGCAAATAATCGATGTCTCGACAATTTGCGGGCGTCATGCCGGGAATCGCGGCTTGTACGGAATCTTCCAAACGCACACGTGCGAACGCCGCACCAAAATCCAGTGGTTGCGACTGATAGCTAAACGCAGTGTCACCATGCGCCAACAGTGCCAATTCACGCAGCAATTCTTCAGTGATATCCATTAAATGGGTGTAGCGTGCGTATGCCCAGTAAAATTCCATCATGGTGAATTCTGGGTTGTGGCGGGTGCTGACCCCTTCATTTCTAAAGTTGCGATTAATCTCGTAAACGCGATCAAAGCCACCCACGGTCAAGCGCTTCAAATACAGCTCAGGCGCTACGCGCAGATACATATCCATGGACAAGGCATTGTGGTGCGTCTTGAACGGCTTGGCGGTAGCGCCGCCGGGGATGTAATGCATCATCGGTGTTTCGACTTCCATGAACCGCCGCGCATCCATGAAGCGGCGAATATGGCTGATGATTTTCGAGCGCATCACAAACACCGCACGTGAATCCGGTGAAACGATCAAATCCACATAGCGCTGGCGATAGCGCGTTTCTAAATCGCTGAGCCCCAGAAATTTGTCTGGTAGCGGCCGCAGCGCTTTGCTGAGCAAGCGTATTTGCACGCTGTGCACGGACAGCTCGCCGGTTTTAGTGCGAAACATGGTGCCGGTGGCGCTCACGATATCGCCCAAATCAAAAGTCTTGAACGCGGCGTAGCTGGCATCGCCAACGTCATTGGTGCGCACAAACAGCTGCAATTCGCCGGTGTAGTCTTGAATGGTCGCAAAGCTGGCCTTGCCCATAATGCGTTTGAGCATGAGCCGCCCGGCTACGGTGACGGTTTTGGCGGCGGCAGCAATGGTTTCTGCAGCAGCGCCATCGAATTCAGCCTGTAAATCGCCTGCAAAATCAGTGACTTCTACGTCATTTGGGTATGCATTTCCGGCCTCGCGCAACAGTTTCAGTTTGCCCCGGCGCTCGGCTTCAAGTTGATTCAAATCGTGCGGTTGCAAAACTGCGGGTGCGGGCGTGGCGTCGGTCATTGCGGGCTCAAATGGATTTTGCAAAGACACGGAGTGTAGCAAAGGGGGCCGCGCGAGCGCGTCAATAAAGAAAGTTTGACTTGGCCCGTCTGGCCCCAGAGGTTTCCTTACTCTTTCGTTTCTGGCTTTTGTGGCTTTTCAGGGCCGACGTGGCCATCGCCATCTAAATCTTTGCCGGTCCATGTTTCCACTTTTTCAATGGCTGCGTTCGCCGCAATTTTTGCTTTCTCAGCAACTTCATTGAAGGTTTGCGCGGCGTAATCTGCGGCCTTGCTTGCGCCTGCGCTCAAATCCGCGCCTAACTCAGCGCCTTTGGTTTTGGCAGTTTCATAGGCATCACCGGCAAAATCACTGACTTTTGCACCGGCGCTTTTGAGTGCTTCTGCAGCATCGTGCGCCGCCTTTTCTGCGGTTGTTTTGGCTTGATCGAATGCGCTCATGGCTATTTCCTAGGTATTTTGAACTTCTTGGGGGAATGCAAGCTTGCGGTATAACTTGCCGAGCAAGCTAGTGACGAAAGTGCATTACAAAAAAGTTTTAGTCCTAAGAATTTCTAAAGGATCTGAAAAGGATTCCTACAGTTTTCTCTCGATCGCATAGTATGCTAAAGCGCGCAGCAAATGCGCGCGGGACCCCAGCGGCTTAATCGCGTCCAAGGCGCGTTCCTTAAGTTCGACGCAGCGCTGCTTACTGGCCGCCAGCCCGATCGCCGCCGGGTAGGTAGGCTTGCCGCGCTCAATGTCAGAGCCCTGCGGTTTACCGATGACGCTGCTGTCACCTTCGACGTCTAATATGTCGTCATGAATCTGAAAAGCCAAGCCAAAATAAGCACCATAGTTTTCCAAAGCCATCAGCAGCGGCGGTTCCGTGCACAAGGCAGCATCCGCCGCAAGCATAACGGCCGAGGTAATCAGCGCGCCGGTTTTATGCGCGTGCATGCGATCCAGCTCAGCGACATTGAGCGTGCGCCCGACGCTCGCCAAGTCAATAGCTTGACCACCTGCCATGCCATTGGGCCCACACGCCAAGGCCAAGCGCATCACCATGCGCGATTTCGCGGGCTCTGACACCGGCACCGCGCGGGCCAGCACTTCAAAGGCCATCGCCTGTAGCGCATCGCCTGCCAAAATGGCGATAGCTTCGCCGAAAGCGATATGACAGCTAGGCTTGCCGCGCCGCAGCGCGTCATCATCCATAGCGGGCAGATCGTCATGAATCAATGAATAGGCGTGAATCATTTCGACCGCCACCGCAGGCGCATCCAAAGTGTCGCGATCTACCCCTAACGCGGCCCCGGCGGCATAGACCAGCAACGGGCGCATGCGTTTTCCACCGCCTAAGGTGGCATAACGCATAGCTGCAAATAGCGTCGATGGCTGTAATTCGCCAGGCGGTAGTGCGTGCTCAAGTGCGATTTCAGTCCGGCTTTGCAGCTCGGTAAGTTCA
>JAYVAQ010000578.1:0-5540 GCA_043750875.1 Rhodanobacteraceae bacterium | reverse complement strand
GCCACATTACGCGTGAATTTTCCACAGCTTCAACTGCAAGAGGGCGAAATGTCAGTGCATCCTGAGCCGCGTCAAAATCATCTTCTGGCGGCACTATCGCCGGAAGTTCAGGCACGGCTATTCCCGTTTCTGGAACTCGTGCGAATGCCACTGCGCGCGCTGTTGTATGACTCCGGTCGCGCCATGCGTCACGTCTATTTTCCCACGGACTCCATTGTTTCGCTGCAATACGTAATGGAAAACGGCGCGTCAACCGCGATCCTTGTGGTCGGCAACGAGGGGTTGCTGGGGATTACGTTATTTATGAGCGGCGAAGGCACGCCAAGCCGCTCAATCGTGCAAAGTGCGGGCTACGCGTATCGGTTGCCGCGTGCGCGGGTGAAGGAAGAGTTTAATCGACATGGTCAGTTGCTGGTGTTGATGCTGCGCTACACACAAGCATTGATCACGCAAGTCGCGCAGACTGCCGTTTGCAATCGGCACCATTCGATTGATCAACAGCTTTGCCGTTGGTTGCTGCTGTCGATGGATCGGCTTTCGCACAACCGCTTGACGATGACGCAAGAATTCATCGGCAATATGCTCGGTGTCCGCCGCGAAGGTGTTACCCAGGCCGCGCTAAAATTGCAGCATCTGGGCGTGATTTCGTATAAGCGCGGGCTGATCCGAGTACTTGATCGCGACAAGCTGGAAGGCCTAAGTTGCGAGTGCTATGCGGTGGTTAAGAAAGAAACCGAAATCTTGTTGCATTATTTGCCGCAGCGTCAAGTAATCAAAGACGTTGACGCGATACCGACGGTAACTTTGCCAACGCCCTAAACGGCCCAGCTGGGCGTGCAGCTTTGGTGTTTGCGCAACAACTGTCGAGGGTTCATTCTCTAACACGCTTAAAAAGGTAACTGACTTTGAAAAAAATTTTAAACGTAGGCGGTAATAGTAAGGCGATTGCGCTACCTCCTGAGTATGTTGAGTTTGAGCATTTGTTGCTCGATATTGATCCGCAAAGTTCACCTGACATTGTTTGCGATGCACGGCAGCTTAAAACGATTGGTGTCAATGAGTACGACGCGGTTTATTGTTCGCATAACCTTGAGCATTATTACCGGCACGATGTGCCGCGGGTACTCGCCGGCTTTTTACATGTATTGAAAGATGGCGGTTTTGCCGATATTCGGGTGCCAGACATTCAAGCAGTGATGCGAACCACCATCGAGCGGGGTTTGGATATTGATGATGTGCTTTACCAGTCCGCAGCTGGGCCGATTATGGTTTTAGATGTGTTGTACGGTTACGGCGTAGAAATTGAGCGCAGTGGCAACGATTATTTCGCGCATAAGACTGGCTTTACCCAAAAATCGCTTGTGACCGCGCTGCGTAAAGCGGGCTTCACAAAAATATTCTGTTCCTTGGGCAACCTTGAGATTAAGTCCCTGGCGTTTAAAGGGGAACCTAATCAAGCGACGCGCACGCTGCTTAAGCTGCCGAATCCAAAGGTTTAAAAACCAGACACCCAAGCCTCAGTTTAAAAAATACCAGCGGCCTAAAACCCGCTGGCATTTCTATAATTTCCATAAAATGCATCGAAAACCCAAGCCTAAACAATTTCAAACCAAACACACCCAGCCGCAAGCGCGGCATTAAAAAGAACCCAATGTCGACCTGAATCTTGTTCAAAACTCGGGCAAAACCGATACCAAACAGCGTGCGTTGACTAATTTCTCTCGCCTTGTCAATCAGCTCTATGCGCGCCGATCCCCAAGTTGGCGATCATGCATCCGTGTCAGTGTCAGCTGCGCGATGATTGCGCCGCATAGCGCCAAAAACATATCCCACTGAGTGTCCCAAATGTCGCCTTGCGTCGCGAGATAGGCGTCGGCATCGCCGCCGAGCAGCACTGCGGCCCACCATTCAATGAATTCGAAAAAGGCGCTGAAGCTTAAACACGCCGCGCAAACCAGATAAAACAACCATCCGCCGGGGCGCAGTGGAGTTTGCCGCAACAACAATTCGCGCGCCAGAATTGCAGGGATGAAGCCTTGCGCAAGATGTCCTAAGCGATCGTAGTTGTTGCGTTTCAAGTCAAAAGCAGCCTGCGCCCATTCCCCGAGTGGCGTAAGCGCATATGTGTATTTTCCGCCATAGATCAAGATGACGCAGTGAATAGCAATTAGCCAACACAGCAGCCGTGTCAGGGGAAAGCGTCGGTGCGTGAACATCATTAGCGGCAATGCGGCAAGCACCCAAATGACTTCCATAAACCATGTCAGACGATCATTCGGGACAATTGCAGACCAAATCAACACGGCGGCCACACTGATAACTAACACCCAGTTTTCTTTCGCAGAAGGGGTTTTGACAGACGGGTACGATGCGGTTTTCTGGTGAGGGTTTTGCATGTTTGGGCAGCCGTTATTATTGTTTCTACACCCGTTCAAATAATTCACCGCAATATCGAAACTGATATCGCTTGACCTATTGCAACTATGCACAGTTTGCCATGCCCGAATAAAGACGACTTGCATTTTTATGATCAACGGCGAAAGCTGGTCAACAAAAATCATCGAGTGCAAAACGCCAAGCCAAATATTTCAGACCCCATTGACGAAGGCTTCCACACTTCACACACTAGTCACGCTGGCCAATCACGCCAGCCACATTAGCCTTCCAAACTTCCTAGGAGCGAATCGATGTTTCGCCAAATTTTTCGTGCTGTTTTCGCACTGAGCTTCGTTTTTGGATCGCAATTTGCTGCTGCCCAGCGGGTGGTCAATGTTTACAACTGGTCCGATTACGTCACGGAGGATGCGCTGAAGCGCTTCACCAAGGAAACCGGCATCAAAGTTGTCTATGACGTTTACGACAACAACGAAGTACTTGAGGCGAAATTACTGGCCGGAAAAAGTGGCTATGACGTGATCTTCCCCTCCGCGCGGCCATTTGCATCGCAACAAATTAAGGCCGGAATCTATCAAAAGCTAGATCGCGCTAAATTGAGCAATTTCAAAAGCTTAGATCCGGCTTTGCTGGCCAGTTTGAGCGATTTTGACCCGGGCAATGCCTTTGTTGTGCCCTATATGTGGGGCCCGACCGGCATTGGCATCAATGTCAAAAAAGTGCAGGCAGCTTTAGGCACTGCGGCACCATTGGACACCTGGGCGCTGCTATTTGACCCCGCGATCAGCGCAAAACTAAAGGGCTGCGGCATCGCGATTTTGGATGACGATACCGAGGCGCTAGGTGCGGCTTTTATCCATCTTGGCAAACCAGCGAAGAGCGGCGCAAAAGCAGATTTGGACGCGGTGTCCGGTTTATTTGCCAAAATTCGCCCGAACATCCGTTATTTTCACTCCAGCCGCTATATTGACGATTTGGCGAACGGCGATATCTGCATCGCGCTGGGCTATTCGGGCGATGTTTTGCAGGCACGCGACCGCGCCGCTGAGGCAAAAAATGGTCAGGAAATTCGCTTTCTGATTCCACGCGAAGGCGCCATTCGAAACGTTGATGTCATGGCGATTCCTAAAGATGCTGGGCACGTGGCGGAGGCACATGCGTTTATTAACTTTTTGCTTAAGCCTGATGTCATCGCCAGCATCAGCAACGAAATTCGCTATCCGAACGGCAATAAGGACTCTACACCGCTGTTAAGTGCGGCAATTCGTAATGACCCAGGCATGTACCCGCCAGCGGCGACCTTGGCGAAAATGGTGGACGATGTGGTGCCTTTGCCGGCGGATCGTCGGGCGCGCAATCGGGCATGGACACGCATTAAAAGCGGTAAATAGGCAGTGACGAATGTAGCAGCGGCAAGTTTGAAACCGGAACTGTCCAAAGCCGGTGAAGTCATAAAGGTGGCTGCACCAAAGCTGCCACCGTGGCAAGACGTGAACGCCAAACCATTCGTGCGCGTGCAAAACGTGACGAAAACTTTCGGCAATGTTTATGCAGTCGACGATGTTTCGGTAGATATTTATCAGGGTGAATTTTTCAGCCTGCTTGGTGGTTCTGGCTGCGGAAAGTCCACATTACTGCGCATTTTGGCGGGCTTAGAACATCCGAGTTCGGGCAAGATTTTGATTGATGGTGTGGACGTGACCGATACGCCGCCGTACGAGCGCCCGGTCAATATGATGTTCCAAAGCTACGCGCTGTTTCCGCATATGACCGTCGCACAGAACATCGCTTTTGGCCTACATCAAAACCGCATGAAGCGCGCCGCCATCGATGAGCGGGTGCGGCAAATGCTGGCGCTGGTGAAGATGGAAACCTTGGGCGCACGCAAGCCGGATCAACTCTCCGGCGGCCAACGTCAGCGCGTCGCACTGGCGCGCGCATTGGCGAAACAGCCGAAGTTATTGTTGCTCGACGAACCTCTAGGTGCGCTCGATAAGCGTCTGCGCGAACACACCCAGTTTGAGTTGATGAATATTCAAGACCAAATCGCTACGACATTTATCACCGTCACCCATGATCAAGAAGAAGCGATGACCATGTCGACCCGGGTCGCGGTCATGGAGGCTGGACGCATCGCGCAAATTAACACGCCAGCGAATTTATACGAATTCCCAGCAAACCGCTTCGTCGCGGAATTCATTGGTTCGGTCAACATTATTGAAGGCCGCGTGCTGCGCCAGGAGGCGGACCGCGTAGAAATCACCAGCGAAGGATTCGAGCGCGCGATTGTGATGAAGCATGCCGGGCCGCTGCCGGAAGGCACGCCGGTCAGCATCGCGATTCGGCCAGAAAAGTTAGATGTGCTGGAACAATTGCCAGAAAACGCGAGCAATTGGGTGCGCGGCAAAGTCACCGAGATGGCCTATCAAGGTGACGTGTCGGTGTATCACGTGCAAACGGCGAGCGGCCTAGTATTGCGCGTTCAGGAAACCCATTGGCAGCGCCAAGCCTATCCACACTACGATTGGAATGATGAGCTGTACTTAGTTTGGGAAATGGATGGCGGCGCGGTGTTGACGAGCTAGGTGTTGGGAAACTAACTAGGCGTTGGGAAATTGCGCTCGTTGAGCGACTTGATAAGAAACCCGTTCGTGCTGAGCTTGTCGAAGCATGTGGCGACACGATTCGTGATGCACCACGCCTTGCAGCTTCGTCAGACATTGCAGGGCTCTGCCCTTCGACAGGCTCAGGGCGAACGGTTCTACGAAGGACTTTGCTTGTCTCCGATTCGTTCGCATCCCGTTCACGCGTCAAGTTTTAAACGAACAAAAAAACCTAGGCTCCCACATTGACCGAATACCGCCTCAAATTTCATCGCGCGATCAAGGATATTGGGGCGTCCGATTGGAATGCGCTGCTTGACGGCAACGACAACCCCTTCGTGAGCTATGAATTTTTAGACGCCCTCGAAAATTCCGGCACGATCCGGGAAAACTACGGTTGGCAGGCGCTGCATTTGGCGCTCTATGACGCGCAGGGCGAGCTAGTTGCTGCCTGCCCAAGCTATCTGAAACACAACTCGCATGGCGAGTTCATTTTTGATTGGGCGTGGGCGAATGCTTATGCCCAGCACGGCTTGGATTACT
>JAYVAQ010000577.1:0-2576 GCA_043750875.1 Rhodanobacteraceae bacterium | reverse complement strand
GTGACCACGGTGCCATATAAGCAAATTATTATCGCGATGGGGGCTGGGTCAACGGCGGCTTTGAGCGCTTTTGATCACTTGATTCGTGCTGACTCGCCCGCTGTGGTGCCGAAGCTGGCGATTGCAGCTTGAGTTGCACCTGTTCGCGGTTTAATTGCGCGCATTGAATAGCACGATGACGAACTAGGTTTATAAATCGCGAGCTTGAACGTTTAGTTATTTGCGCTGAAACTTGGGCGCATGCGAAACGAGGAACCTGTCATGGCGCTAGAAAAACCCACTTTAGGTGAATTTACCTACCGCGATTACATGCGCTGGCCCGACGGTGAGCGTTGGCAGTTGCTGGATGGCTTTGCTTACGCGATGGCACCGCCTTCGTTGCCGCATCAAGATGTTGTTTCAGAGCTAGGCGCGCAACTGCGGCTGCAACTTCGCGGCAAACCGTGCAAGGCCTTGGTTGCGCCGGTTGGAGTACGTTTGCCGAAGGCCAATGAAGCCGACGAATTTATCCGTACGGTGTTTGAGCCCGATGTCATCGTGGTCTGTGACCCCAACAAAATGGACAAAAGCGGTATTCGGGGCGCGCCAGATTTCATTATTGAAGTGCTTTCCCCCAGCACCGCACGTTTTGATCAAATTGAAAAGCGCAAAGCTTACGAACGCGCTAGCGTACGCGAGTTTTGGCTTATTGATATCCCAGGCGGCGTGTTGACGATTTATCGGCAAATGGCTGAGCTTTTCGCAGCGCCGGATATTGTGCGTGCCGAGGGCGTTATTGCGATTGCGGCTTTGCCGGGCTTGACGCTGGATTTAGATTTTATGAGCGAGTGGTTGGAAAAAGACGAGCCGTTTTTATAGGCAATTTTTGCGACTAAAAATTTTAAGCACAACGTGCTAACTTTTTTTGCCGTATCGCCGTCCAATCGGCATGTTTGATTTTTTTAAACGCCGCACATCCGCATCTGTAGGTGTAGACGACTTTGAAGCACTACTCGCCGAGCGCGCTGGGCGCTGGTATAGCGCGTGTCTGCGCATTACCAAAAGCCCGAGTTTGGCCGAGGACGCTCTGCAGGAAGCTTTGATCAAAGCCTGGGGCGCCCGCGCGCAATTTGCTGGGCGCGCAGCGCTGGACACCTGGGTGCACACCATAGCGGTGCGCTGCGCATTGGATCAGTTGCGAACGCGCAAGCTTTTGAGCGCAGATTGCGTCGACGAACCTACGCCGGATCTGCAGGAAAATTCACCGCATCAAGAGCTACATTTGCAGCAATTAGATCAGCAGCTGGCGCGTGCAATGACCCGACTTAGCACGCAAGAACGGGTGTGTTTTGAGCTGAAACACCGGGAGGAATGGAGTTTGGATGAGATATCGCAGGCGCTGGAGCTCTCACTTAATGCCACCAAACAAGCGCTGTTTCGCGCCGTACGCAAGCTGCGTGCGGCGCTTCCCCATTGGCAAGGAATGACCGAATGACTGACGATGAGCTTTTGTTATTTCACTTTTCCGATGGCCTGACGTCCGAACGCGTGGCCGAAATTCAAACTGCGCTTGGTTGTGATTCGGTATTGCGCGAGCGATTGGCGCAATTGCGTGCGCATCTGGCAACACTGAGCCAAACCGAGGACAACGCGCTGCCGGCCGCTGTGCAATATCGGCTGCAGCAAAAATTGCGGCGATTGCACGACGCCGCGCAAACGCCCCCGCGCGCAGATTTTTGGCGCGCTATACGTCCACAATCGACGTGGTTTTTACCTGCATTTGCGGCCGGCGTGGGCGCGCTGACCATGTGGCTCTACACTCAAGGCATAGCACCGCCGACACAGCCTGTAGTCGCGTTACCGCCTAATGTGTCAGTGCCAGCGCAAGCACAAACACAAACACAAACACAAACACAAACACAATCAATGAGCCTGCCAGCGTTACGCGCGCATTTGTTGCAGACACAATTGTTGCTGGAATCGTTTGATCCGAGTAACTCAGAAGAACGCGCTTTGCTTGGCGAAATTATTGCGCAGAACCAAAACTACGCGGCCCGGGCACAGCAGCTAGGACGTGCCGATTTGGCGCGCGTCTTGCGCGCTTTAGAGCCGGTTTTAGTCGAGGTGGAAAACATCAACGAGCCCAGCGCACGCGCCGCACTCATCGAGCAGTTTGAATTTGAGGCCAATTCTTTGCAAACCAAATTGCAGGCGCGCGCGTCCAAACAAGTACCAAAAACAATCTAGGAATTCGAAATGTTGTTGATCACTCCTCGTTTTACTCTGTTAGCAATCGCAATTTTTGCCGCCAGCGCGCACCCCGGCATCGCCCACGCCCAAACACAAACTCAGGCGGACGCTACCGCGCTGCAGGTGCAGCAATCTGAGCAAAATGCGGCGCAGCAGCGCGAACGCAAACGCGTGCCAACGGATGACGAAGCTTTGGCAATTGCAGCGTTGCGCGCGTTGATGAGCGCACCACCCGAACGTGCGGTGCCGTTAATCGAACGAACCTTGCGCTTACAAAAAAGTGATCTGGTAAAGCGGCGCGCACTGTTCGTGTTGGGGCAAATAAATTCCCCCGCCGCTCGCGCGCT